>JAPSGP010000088.1 GCA_031177445.1 Acidimicrobiia bacterium | reverse complement strand
CGACGGCATCGCCGGGACCGCGACCGCGCTGGCGCCGCTTCCCGGCGGGTCCACCAATGTGTTCGCGCGCAGCATCGGGGTCGTCGACGACCCGGTCGAGGCGGCCGAACAGCTCGTACGGTCGCTCGCGCGCCGGACCCTTCGGCGGATCGGGCTCGGCGTCGCCAACGGCCGGCGATTCCTGTTCCACGCCGGTGCCGGCCTGGACGCGGCAGTCATCGCCCAGGTGGAACGGCGTTCCTTCATCAAGCGCTACGCCGCCCATCCGGTGTTCGTGGCCTCGACCATCGACACCTGGCTGCGTCACTACGACCATCGCCGTCCCCGCTTCAAGGTCGAGCTCGGCAACAACGGCGACGGTGAGGTGCTCGGCGACTCCGCCTTCACGATCGTCTCGAACCAGCGACCGTGGACCTACCTCGGGCGCCGACCGCTGATGGTGTCGCCCCACGCCGGGCTCGACGTCCCGCTCACGGTCACGATGTTCCGCAGCCTCACGCTGGACGTCCTCCTACGCGGCGCGGCGTCGGCGCTCGGCCGCGGTCGCCTGTTTGGCCGCCATCCGCAGATCGCCGAACGCACCGACGTCCACGCGCTCACGATCACCGGCTACGGACCGTTTCCCTGGCAGGTCGACGGCGACTACATGGGCGAGGTTGAGCGCCTCGAGTTCTCCTGGCAACCCGACTCCCTCACGGTCGTCTTCCCATAGATGCGTTCATAGAACGGAACTATTCCGGTCTATGAACGCGTCAAGTGTTCTCGAACACTCGACGGGCGACGTCGGGGACGTCGGTGATGATGCCGTCGACGCCGGCACGGGCGAGGCGGCGCATCTCGTCCGGGTCGTTCACCGTCCACACGTTGACCTGGACGCCGCGCGCGTGCGCGTGCTCGACGACCGCCGCTGCTGTCCGACCGCCCAGCGATCGCACGTCGGGGTGCGCGGCGCCGTGCCCGCGGTCGGCAGCGAGGCTGACCCCCTCGAGCGGATCGAAGCCGATCACGGTGAGGAAGCCGGTGGGGACGGACTCGTCGAGCGCCCGCACGCGGTCGATCGCGGCAAGGCTGAACGACGACACGAGCACGTCGTCTCGCCGGCCTCGCTCCTGCAGCATCGCGACCACGGTCGCGGCGGCGCGTTCGTCGGGATCGTGGTCGGGATCGCCGGCGAGATTCTTGATCTCGATGTTCACGCGCATGCCCACACACGCGTCGAGCGCGTCGTCCAGCGTCGGGATGTCAGGCCGCCGCCGCTGGATCTCGGCCCGCGTGAGCTCGCACAGCGTGCCCACGCCGGGCGCGGTGGCGTCGTGGCTGAGAACGAGGTGCCCGTCCGCTGTCCGGCGCGCATCCAGCTCGACGCCGTCGGCGCCGAGGGCGGCCGCGAGTGTGAACGCTTCGATCGTGTTCTCGGGCGCGGCGGCCCGAGCCCCCCGGTGCGCCCACACCGCGGGCCCGTCCGGGCCTCTCACCAGCACTTCTGCGCCGGCGTTGCGCAAAAGCGCAGGTCAGACCCCTTGCGAACCTGCACTCGTCTCAATATTCTCGGTTGAGCCTCGAGGCGTCGACGCCCGAGGACGCTTGTGAACGTTCGCACGAGCGCTACCGCAGGCATCCAGCTCACGACACCCCCACGGAGGACTTGTGGCGCTCACCTGGATCAGGACGCACGACTGGGATGCCGAGCGCTGGCGGGGCCAGTCGGCCTGCCGCGACTCGGATCCCGAGATCTTCTTCCCCATCGGAAGCACCGGCCCCGCCCTCGAGCAGATCGAGACCGCCAAGCGCATCTGCACCGCCTGCGGCGTGAACGGCGAATGCCTCGAGTTCGCGCTCGCCACCAACCAGGAGGCGGGCGTCTGGGGCGGGACCACCGAAGAGGAGCGCAGGAAGCTTCGCAAGGCGTGGCTCGCCAAGCAGCGCGCCGCTAGCTGACCGCTCGTCGCTCACGACCGCGTCAGAGCTCGACCGGCACCGCCGGTGCGAGCGGGACGCGCAGGAGCACGTGGGTTCCCGGTCCACTCGGCGCGGCGCGGAGCTCGATGGATCCCTGGAGCTCGCCCACGAGTGCCTGCACGATCGACAGGCCGAGGCCCTTGGACGCGTCCAGTGTGAACCCCGAGGGCAGGCCCACACCGTCGTCGATCACCTCGAGCACCAGCGACGCCTTCTCGCGGGTCAGCCGAATCTCGACCTGGCCCTCGATCGGTCCCGAGCCGTCGCGCGGAAAGGCGTGGTCCACCGCGTTCTGCATGAGCTCGTTGAGGACGACGGCGAGCGGTGTGGCGACGTCGCCCTTGAGGTCGCCCGCATCGCCGACGACCTCGAACCGAAGCTTGACGTCCGGGGTGGAGACGGTGTCCTCGACCGAGCGCACGAGCGGCCGCACGACGTCGCGGAAGGGGACGAAGTCGCCGGCGTCGCGGGAGAGCGTCTCGTGCACGTATGCAATCGAGCGGATCCGTCGCTCCGACTCCTCGATCGCCTCTTGTGCTTCGACTGAGTCGAGACGCCGCCCCTGAAGCCGCAACAGCGCCGCGATCGTCTGCAGGTTGTTCTTCACCCGGTGATGGATCTCGCGAATCGTCGCGTCCTTCGACATGAGCATCCGGTCGCGGCGCCGGAGGTCGGTGACGTCACGGATCAGCATCACCGCCCCGACGACCGTCTCCCCCTCGAGCAGGGGGATGGCTCGGAGCAGGATCGACGTGTCTCCTCGCTCGAGCTCCTCGGTGACCGGAAGGCGCGCCCGTAGCGCGGTGTCCACCGCGAGTTGGTCGAAGCCGATGTCGTCGAGGCGGAGCCCGGACGTGTAGGCATGGATGCCCATGCGGTGAAGCGAGCTGACGGCATTCGGGCTGGCGAACCGGATGCGCGCATCGGCATCGAGGACGACGACCCCGTCGGCGACGCGCGGGGTGTCCTCGAACTCGACCTCGTCGCGGGCGAACGGAAAGCTGCCTTCGGCCATCATGCGGGCGAATCGATCGAACACCTCCTGGTAATGACGCTCGAGCTCGCCGTGCCGGCGGCGGAACGTCGTCGCCGTCTCGCGCGTGACCAGCCCGACCATCGATCCCTCGCATCGCACCGGGATGCACTGGACCCGGGTCCGCTCCTTGGCGGCGATCACCGTGGCATCGCCCTCGACGATCTCCGCCAGCCGCCACGCCCGGGTGACGAGCGGGCGTTCGATCTCGCCCACGACGGTGCCGACCATGTCGATCGGGTACAGCGTCTGGTCGGTGGTCGGGCGGACCTGCCCGAGGACGACGAACCGGTGGCCCTCCTCGCCTTCGATCGGCGCGAGGAACAACAGATCGGAGAAGCACAGGTCGGCCAGGGGCGCCCAGGAGGCGATGAGCCGCTGCACATGCGTGAGCGCGCCGCCACGCAATGCGGTGTTGTCGCGAGCGAGCTCGGCGAGCGTCGACACACGTTGATGGTACCGGCGGGCCTAGGCCGCGAAGAGGTAGTCCCCGATCCGGGCCAAGCCGCTCACGTCGTGGATGTCGACCTCGAAGTTCGGGATCGTGACTACCGCTTCGGGCGCGTCGCTGAGCACCGCCTTCAGCTCCGCTTCGCGACGCGCCACGACTGCAAAGTTCTTGAACGAATCGCCGACGGTGCGCAGCACGCGCGCGTTGCGCGCACCATCGCCGAGCTCGGCGATGCCGGTCGCCGCTACCGCGTCCGCGATCCCGTCGGCGTCACTGCACAGGGTCTCAGCCGCCTCGTCGCCCTCGGGTTCGAGGAAGTAACCAGGGAGGGTCTTGTTGAGGACGAGTGCGCCGAGGTTGAACTTGCGGGCCACGAGCTCCTCGCAGAAGAACTGTGCCTCGCGCAGGGGCGCGCCCTCGAGCGTGGTGACCACGGTGAAGGCCGTCCTGCGATCGTGCAGGAGCCGCTCGACGGCTTGCGCCCGCTCCACGAACCCGTCGTACATCGACTGGAAGTTCAGGAAGAACTCGGCGATGTCCTGGAGGAACTGGCTGCCGAGGATCCGATCGGCAAGCTGGTAGAAGGGCCGGCTGGCGGCCGTGAGCACGCGCGCCCCGCGTCGCCCGCCGACCCGATATGGCAAAGTGAGCCAGCGCAACAGCCGGCCACCGAAGAACTCGGCCATCCGCTTCGGTGCTTCGAGGAAATCGATCGCGCTCCGAGTGGGAGGCGTGTCGATGATGATGAGGTCGTATTTCCCTGTGGTGTGGACGTCGTAGAGACGCTCCATCGCGATGTAGTCGTGACTCTGGACGAAGCGACCGGTGATGTTGGTGTAGAGCCGGTTCTCGAGGATGCGGTACGCGGTCTCCTCGTTGGGAGCATGCCGGAGCACGAGGTCGTCCCACGACCGCTTGGTGTCGAGCATCGCCGCCCACAGCTCGCCGCGAGGCTCGAGCCCGGCCGCGCGGAGCGCCTCGTCTGGCACGCGCTTCTCCAAGTTGCCGAATCCTTCGAGCCCGAGCGCGCTCGCCAGACGACGCGCCGGGTCGATGGTGAGCACCAGCACCTTGCCGCCGAGCCGGGTCGCCGCTGCCACCCCGGCAGCCGCCGCGGTCGAGGTCTTCCCGACCCCGCCCGAGCCGCAGAAGATCACGATCTCCTTGGTCGCAAGGAGCGGCTCGAGGCTGTTGCCGGTCACCGTGGCCGGGCGCCGCCGAGGGCTCACAGACCAAGCTCCTGGCCGAGCTCCTCGGCGACCATCTTCGTGACCCGCACCCCCTGGTCGCGCACGAACAGGTACGGCAGGTAGACGAGCGGCAGCTCGACTGCCTCGCGGAGCTCGGAGAGATACGCCACCCGCGTGCGCCGCAACGACACCGCGAGCCGCGCCGCCTCGAGCACCGACGTGGCGCCGGGGCCGGCTTGCTCGTCGAGGATCTTGGTCGCCTCCGGCTCGCGCAACGCCTCGAAGGTCTCCTCGTCGGGCCGGGTGAACAGCTCGGGGAGCACCCGGTTGACGAGCACCAGGCCGAGTGGCACCGCCAGCTCGGCCTTCGCCCGCTCGACGAGCTCGATGGTCTCCTGCACCGGCATCTCTTCCGGGGTGGCGACGACGTTGAGCGCGGTGATCGCCGGATCGGACAGGAGCTCGACCATCCAGTCGGTCTGCTGCCGCACCATGCCCACCGACACGAGCTCCTTGATGCCACGCGGCGCGTCGAGCTGGCCGATGATGTGCCCGGTGGCGGCGGCGTCGACGACGACGAGATCCCAGTCGGCGCGACCCTCGATCGACTCGCGCACCTCCCAGCACACCTTGCCGACGGTGAGGATCTCCTTCACCCCCGGCGCGGCGGTGGCGACGAACTCGAGCGCCCGTGCCAGCGGTCCGAGCCGGCTCAGAACGGGCACCCGCAGGTTGAGCCGCAGGTACTCCTTGAGCGAGTCCTCGGTGCGCATCGCCATGACGTGGACACCCGGGTAGACCTCGCGGGGCTGGAAGCCCACGGGCGCGGCCTCGAAGTGCCGGGGAAGGTTGCCCTTGTCGTCGGCTTCGACGACCAGGACGCGCTGGCCCCGCTCGGCGGCGAGCAGCGCGGTGGCGGCTGCCACGGTGCTCTTGCCGACCCCGCCCTTGCCGGTGAAGAACAGCAGGCGCCGGGCCAGCAGATCGGGCGCCGGGCGCATGCGCTCAGGACCTGCCGAAGCCGACCCGCTTGGTCGCGTCGTCCGCGTCGACCTCGACGTAGGCGAGCTTGTCGACCGGCACCCCCACCCGGTGGCCCTTGGCGTCGGTGAGCCACAGCATCGGCTCGTTGCCGGTCAACGCCCCGTTGATGAGATCGACGGTGTGGTCGACGGTGTTGTCGACCTCGACCGTCAGCTCCTTGGGCGTGTAGACGACACCGATGCGGACTTCCACAGGCGACATTTCCTCCGAGTTGGCGTTGCGGCGATGCTACCCATCGCCTCCGGCGGCGACCCGCTCGGCGGCGAGGCGGCGATCGAGGCGAGCGGCCCTGCGCTCCTCGGCCACCATCCACTGACGGGCGACGATTACGATCGCGAGCACACCGAAGAGCTCGCCGGCCGCCCACAGCAGCCCGGCACCGGTGCGCTGGTCGGCGAGCGGGCTCGATCCCCACGATCGCTCGACGTCGCGGTACCAGCCAGCCGCCAGGACCTGGTTCGTGCTCAGCAACGCGATGCCCAGGAATGTGTGGAACGGGATGAGCACCACCACGAAGAGCAGGCGCGCCCCGTAGTGCATCGCCCCCGGAATCGGGTCGAGCCCGACGACGAACGCCAGGAACAGCGCACCGACGACGACGAAGTGCGCGTGCACCGCGCCATGCACCCAGCCGTTGTGCAGCGACAGCTCGTACAGCGCCGTGAAGTAGAGGATGACCAGGCTGCCCGCGAACAGCATCCAGGCCGTGAGCGGATGGCTCACCACCCGGACCGGCGTGCTGTGCAGCACTCGCAAGAGCCGCTGCCGGCCGGCCCGGCTGCTCGCCTGCAGGGCGAGCGTGACGGGCCGGCCGAGGATTAATAGGATCGGCGCCGCCATCCCGAGCAGCACGTGCTGGAGGACGTGCAGGCTGAACAGCACTCGGTCGTACGCCGCCAGTCCCGACTGTGTGGCCACCACGATCGTCGCCAGGCCGCCGAAGAAGCAGGCGGCGCGGGCAGCCGGCCACGGACGACCGTGCGCGTCGAGCCGGCGCATCCCACCGAGGTACAGCGCGGCCGCGAGCAGCACGCCCACGAGCGCGACGTCGAGCGACCAGTCCGTCGCCACCCTCCACAGCGACGGCGCGGGCGGCGCGACCAGCGAGACGCTCACCGACTCGTACCGTAATCCGCGAAGCGGATCTTCCGCGCGTCGTTGCCGATGTGTCAACCTGTCGCCGTGTCGGAGGCGCTCGCCGAGACTCGAGCCCGCGAGCAGCCGTCGCTGCTCGCGGTCGGCACGGTCGTCTGGCTCGCCTCCGAGCTCATGTTCTTCGGTGGCCTCTTCGCCGCCTATTTCACGCTGCGGGCCGAGGCCGTCCGCTGGCCGCCCGCCGACGTCGAGCTCGAGACCGCCGTCACCGCGATCGCGACCGTGCTACTGATCGCGTCGAGCGGCACCATGCACCTCGCCGGCCTCGCCCAGGAGCGCGACGACCGCGTGGCGATGAAACGGTGGCTGGTCCTGACCTTCGTGCTCGGCGCGCTGTTCCTCTCCAATGTCGTGCGGGAGTTCCTCACGCTCGACTTCGAGATCTCCTCGAACGCCTACGGCTCGATGTACTACCTGATGACCGGCTTCCACGGTCTGCACGTGCTCGGTGGCCTTGCCCTCATGTTCGTCGGCCTGGCCATCGCGACCGGTCCCCGGCCGCTGGCGAGCCGCCGTCCTGCGATCAAGTCGCTCGAGTACTACTGGCACTTCGTCGACGTCGTCTGGATCGGCCTCTTCCTGACGCTGTTCGTGATCCGGTGATGCGCAGGAAGCCCGTCGCCGTCACGCTCGTCGGATTGATGGTGCTCGCGACGTGCCTTGCCGTGGGATTCGTGAGCATCGGCGGCGCCGGCGCGGGTGGTGGCGACGGCAACAGTGCGGGCGACGCCGACTCCGATCCCGACGCCGTGCGCCGCGGACGCGAGCTGTACCTCACCGGCTGCTCGTCGTGCCACGGCACCGCCGCCCGTGGCACCGACATCGCCCCCGACCTGCACGGCGTCGGCGCGGCCGCCGCCGACTTCCAGCTGTCGACGGGCCGCATGCCCGACACCGACCCCGACCGCCAGCCCGAGCCGAAGCCGCCGGCGTACACGCGCGCCGAGATCGACGACCTCGTGGCCTACGTTGCCTCGCTCGGCGGTGGCCCGCCGATCCCGGACGTCGACCACCCGCGTGGCGATCTCCAAGCCGGCGGCGTGCTGTACCGCCAGGTCTGCCAGGCGTGCCACAGCGCCGCCGGTAACGGCGGCGCGCTCAGTCTCGGGAACGACGCGCCCACGCTCCATGGCGCGACGCCGGTCGAGGTCGCCGAGGCGATTCGCACCGGGCCGTCGAACATGCCGGTGTTCGGGCCCGACACGCTCACCAACCGCCAGGTCAACTCGATCGTGCGGTACGTCGACTACCTGCGCGACCCCGACAACCCCGGCGGAGCGCCGCTCGGGCTCGTCGGGCCGATCACCGAGGGACTCGTCGCGATCGTGCTCGGGCTGGGCTTCCTCATGCTGGTCACACGCTGGATCGAGCCGCGGTCGATGCGCGACGAACCGCAAGGACCACTGATCCATGAGTAGCCATCAGCGCGAGGCGCGCGCCACCAACCGCATCGCCGTGGCGTTCGGGGTCACCGCCGCCGCGGCCGTCGGCCTCGCGATCACATACGGGCTGGGCGGGCAGTCGCAGGTCGAGGGGGCGTTGCTGGCGATCGCCCTCGGCGGGCTCGGCTACGGCTTCGTCGAGGTCGCCAAGCACCTCCTCCCCCAGGGCCCCTACGTCGAGGAGCGCGAGCAGCTGGTCGCGACGCCCGAGGACGTGGCGTCGTTCGAGCAGGCGCTCGAGCGAGGCCAGCCCTGGCTCTCCCGGCGTGGGTTCCTGGTGAAGATGCTCGGGCTGGCCGCGGGCGCGCTCGGGATCGCGGCGCTGTTCCCGCTCCGCTCGCTCGGGCCCAACCCCGGTCGCACGCTCTTCCACACCCGCTGGCGGAAGGGCACGTTCGTCGTCGACGAGCAGGGCGAGCGGGTGCGGGTCGACACGCTCGACGTCGGCGGCGCGATCACTGTGTTCCCGCAAGGGAGCGTCGGCGTCGAGAACTCGCAGACGATGCTGATCCGGCTGACGGACCGCGACTTCGTCACTCGTGACGGGCGGGAGACCTGGGGCCCCGAGGGCTACGTCGCCTTCTCGAAGGTGTGCACCCACGCCGGCTGCCCCGTCGGCTTGTACCAGCAGCAGTTCAAGAAGTTGCTGTGCCCGTGCCACCAGTCGACGTTTGACGTGCCGGACGCGGCGTCGGTCTCGTTCGGCCCGGCGACGCGACCGCTGCCCCAACTCCCGCTGATGATCGACGATGACGGCTTCCTGCGTTCGCAGAGCGACTACGAAGAGCCCATCGGGCCCGGCTTCTGGAACCGCGGGCGATGATCATCCGCCGCCTCGCCCGCTGGATCGACGAACGACTTGGGACCTCTAGGGTCGCCCGCGCCACCCTCAACAAGGTGTTCCCCGACCACTGGTCGTTCATGCTGGGCGAGGTCGCGCTGTACCTGTTCGTCATCCTGCTG
>JAPSGP010000331.1 GCA_031177445.1 Acidimicrobiia bacterium | reverse complement strand
CTCGTCCGACCGTCGCTCGCCGACGCCCGGGGTAGTGGCACCCAACGCCGGTACTCGTACCGCGACCTCGTTCGCCTGAAGGTCATCAAGAGCCTGCTCGACGCCGGGGTCAAGCTCCAAGCCGCCCGCAAGGCGATCGAGTACCTGCGCGAAGACCTGGGCGAGGACTGGGCGTCGGCCAGCCTCGTGCTGAACGGCACCAACTCCGTACTGGCGCGCACGGGCGAAGACCTCGTCGACCTCGTTCGCCGCGGGCAGGGCGTCCTCAACATCGTCTCGCTCGGGCAGGTCGTCGACGAGCTGCAGACGAGCATCCACGAGCTCGCGTCCGAGCCCGAGCCCGACGCGTCGGCACGTCAGTCCGCGCGCCGCGCGCATCCTGCCGCTGCCGAGGGTGGCTGAAGCGGCCACTCGATGAGCGAGCACCAGCTCCCGCACGAGCTCATCCGCTTCGCTCACAATTCCGAGCGGCAGTTCGCCAAGCTGCTCGACTTCTACGGCATCGAATGGGAGTACGAGCCGCGTACGTTCACGCTCGAGCGTGATCGGGACGGGCGCCCCGCCCAGGCCTTCACACCCGACTTCTACCTACCCGCCTACGACCTCTACATCGAGATCACGACCCTCAACCAGAAGCTGGTCACCAAGAAGAACAAGAAGGCGCGGCGCCTCCAGGAGCAGCATCCGGACGTGCGGATCAAGGTGCTGTACCAGCGCGACTACCTTCACCTCCTCGTGAAGTACGGGCTCGAGCCGCCGTCGCAGCTGAGCGAGCAACTCGGCGAAGGGGAGCCGCTGCGGCTCGACGTCGACCCGCGGCCGCGCCGTTCCGGCCCCGCCGCCGAGTCGGCATAACTCTCGTTGCGACGCAGCCCCCTCGACGCGGAACACCGCGCGCTCGGCGCGCGCATGGTCCCGTTCGGTGGCTGGGAGATGCCGATCCAGTACACAGGCGTCATCGAGGAGCATCGCGCCTGTCGCGAGCACGCGGTCATCTTCGACGTCTCCCACCTCGGCTCGGTGCGCGTCGCCGGCGCGGGTGCCCACGCGATGCTCCAGTGGGCGCTGACCAACGATCTCGATCGCGTGGGCCCCGGCGGGGCGCAATACACACACCTGCTCGATCCCGACGACGCCCACGTCGTCGACGACATCATCGTGTGGTGGGTCGAAGGCACCGAGTTCGTCGTCATGCCCAACGCGTCCAACACCGCACCGCTCGTGGCCGCGCTGGAGGGCGCGGTCGCGGCTCACGCCGACGGGCCGTGCACCGTCGCGGACATCACCGCGAGCCGCGTGGTCATCGCCGCCCAAGGGCCCGAGGCTCGTGACCGCCTCGCGGCGCTCGATGCCGCATGGGCCCGCGTCGAGCGCTTCGCGGTGCGCGACGCCGCCTTCGACGGCGCCCGCGGCTGGGTGGCCGGCACCGGGTACACGGGCGAGGACGGCGTCGAGCTGCACGTCCCGGCGGAGCAGGCGCCGGAGTGCTGGCGCCGCCTCGTCGAGGCGGGGTTGGTCCCGGCGGGCCTGGGCGCGCGCGACACCCTCCGTCTCGAGGCGGGGCTGCCGCTCCACGGCCACGAGCTCGGGCCCGGCATCACGCCGTTGCAGGCCGGCTTGGGCTGGGTCGTGCGGTTCGACAAGGGCGACTTCCGCGGCCGGGCACCACTGGTGGCCGAGCGGGAGCGGGGCGTCAGCCGGCGACTCCGGGGCTTCGTAATGGACGGCCGCCAGATCCCGCGGGCGGAGTACCCGGTGTTGCAGGGCGGCGAGGTGGTCGGCGAGGTCACGAGCGGTAACTTCTCGCCCATGCTCGAGCGGGGCATCGGGCTCGGGTTCCTCCGGCCCGACATCGCCGACGGCGCGGGGATCGAGATCGACATCCGGGGCCGACCGGCGCCCGCCACCGTGACCAAGCCGCCGTTCGTCCACAAGTAGTCTCTGGCGGAGAGCCAGCGACCTCGAGCGGGAGAGCCCCCGAACCCAGCGCCGGCGCGGTGGGGGAGGGGCGCCGAAGGGGCAACCTCCCCGGAAACTCTCAGGCTGACGGACCGTTCGGGCGAGGCAACTCTGGAGCGGGCGCACTCGCGACAGAAGGGGACCGGGCCACCAGGCCCAGTCGAACCCCAGTCGAGAGGACCCGATGGCTGCTTCCCACGCTGCTGCCCATGCCCGGCGCTTCGCCGATCGCCACCTCGGCCCCGATGCCGCCGACGCTGAGCGCCTGCTCGCCGAGCTCGGCATGACGTCGCTCGACGAGCTGATGGATCGGACGCTCCCCGAGAGCATCCGCATCCGCGGAGAACTGGACCTGCCGGAAGCGCTGAGTGAGCAGGCTGCGCTCGAGCGGCTGCGCGAACTTGCTGGCCGGAACCAGGTGTTCACCTCGCTCATCGGCATGGGGTACTCCGACACGATCACGCCGCCGGTCATCCTGCGCAACGTGCTCGAGAATCCCGCGTGGTACACCGCGTACACGCCGTACCAGCCCGAGATCTCGCAGGGGCGCCTCGAGGCGCTGCTCAACTTCCAGACGATGGTGAGCGACCTCACCGGCATGGACATCGCCAACGCATCGCTGCTCGACGAAGCGACTGCGGGCGCCGAGGCAATGGCGATGTGCCACCGGCTCAACCCGAAGTCGGGCCCGACGTTCTTCGTCGACGCCGACTGCCATCCCCAGACCGTCGACGTCGTGCGAACCCGGGCCGAGCCGATCGGGATCGAGGTCGTCGTCGGCGACCCCGCGCGCGATGTTCCCGCCGATGGCGTCTTCGGCGCGCTGCTCCAGTACCCGGGGAGCAGCGGCGCGATCGTCGACTTGGCACCGATCATTGAGCGGTTGCACGCCCAGGGCGCACTGGCGGCCGTGGCCGCCGACCTGCTGGCGCTGGTGCTGCTCACCCCGCCGGGGGAGCAGGGCGCCGACGTGGTGGTCGGCTCGTCGCAGCGCTTCGGCGTCCCGCTGGGCTTCGGCGGCCCGCACGCTGCCTACTTCGCGACGCGCGACGAGCACAAGCGCTCGATGCCGGGCCGGCTCGTCGGGGTTTCGGTCGACGCCGCCGGACGGCCGGCGCTGCGCTTGGCGCTGCAGACCCGTGAGCAGCACATCCGGCGGGAGAAGGCGACCAGCAACATCTGCACCGCGCAGGTGCTGCTGGCGGTGATGGCCGGCCTCTACGCCGTCTATCACGGCCCCGACGGGCTGCGCGAGATCGCGGAGCGGGTGAACGCGATGACACGGCTCCTCGCCGCCGGGCTGCGGAACGCCGGCCTATCCGTGGCGACCGAGCACTTCTTCGACACGATCACGGTGCGGATGCCGGGCAAGGCCGGGGCCGTCGTCGTCGCCGCGCGCGAGCGCGGCGTCAACCTCCGACTGGTCGACGACGACACGGTCGGCATCAGCATCGACGAGACGACGACGCTGGACGTCATCGAGCGTGTGTGCCAGTCGTTCGGGTTCGCGTGGAACGACCGCGAAGGATCCGTCGACGAGTCGATCCCCGCCGAGCTGCGACGTGGTGCATCGTTCCTCGAGCATCCCGTGTTCCATCGGTATCACTCCGAGACCGAGATGCTGCGGTACTTGCGCCGGCTCGCCGACCGCGACCTCGCGCTCGACCGCACGATGATCCCGCTCGGGTCGTGCACGATGAAGCTCAACGCCACCGCCGAGATGATTCCGGTGACGTGGCCGGAGTTCGCGCGGCTCCATCCGTTCGCGCCGGTCGAGCAGGCCCGGGGCTACCTCGAGCTGTTCGCCGAGCTCGAAGCCTGGCTGTGCGAGATCACCGGGTACGACGCGGTGTCGCTCCAGCCCAACGCCGGTTCGCAAGGAGAGCTCGCGGGATTGCTCGCGATCCGCGCCTTCCACCGAGACCGCGGCGATACCGGTCGCGACGT
>JAPSGP010000614.1 GCA_031177445.1 Acidimicrobiia bacterium | reverse complement strand
TTGGTCACGCGTGACTCCGCGCACTGAACGACAGCCGACGAACACCTTTCAACCTGCTCGGAACCGGCGATGTGAGCTGCGTCCGTGAGACGGGGGCGCTATGAGTTGGTGAGTTCGCGCAGCTCGGCCCCGACGGCAGGGTTCGAGAGCAGTCCACTCCCCTCCACTCCGGCGATCGCGACATCGGTGTGGCAGCGCAGCAGCACTACCGCCGTCGACACGCCAGTTCCCGCTCGAACCACCCCATCTTGTTCGGGCCGCTCATGGGAAGGCTGCCCCAACGCTCGATGCGAGCGCATGCGTAGCACGACGACAAGACGTTCGTCACGACGTCGCAACCAACAGCGGGAATGCTCACCACCACGCTGCAACGTGTGCCGCTGCACCGCGCCACTCGCGGCAGAGGAAGCGTTCGCGGGACCGATTAAGGCGACCCAGGTGGTCGCAAACGCGCAGCGGCGCGTCGAGTGAGATCGCGGACGAACGTGCAACCGCAGGAGGGCGACGATGACCACGGATGCGCGAATCGACCGGAAGACCCTGCTGTCGGAAGACGATCTCGAGGCTCTGCGCAAGACGGTCGGCGGCGAAGTGATCACGCCGGACGACCCTGGATACGACGACGCCCGGAAGGTGTGGAACGCGGTGATCGATCGGCAGCCGGCGGTCGTCGTGCGCTGCGCTGGCATCGCCGACGTGGTTGCCGCCGTGCAGTTCGCGCGCGAGCACCCGATGGAGGTGAGCATCCGAGGTGGCGGGCATCAGGTGGCCGGGAGCGCGGTCTGCGACGATGGGCTCGTCATCGATGTATCCCCGATGAACGGCGTGTTCGTCGATCCGGTCGCGCGCATCGCTCGAGTGCAGGGCGGGGCACGTTGGGGCGATGTCGACCGCGCGACTCAGGTTTTCGGTCTTGCCACCACGGGGGGCGAGGTGTCGATCACCGGGGTCGCAGGTCTGACGCTCGGGGGAGGGATGGGCCTGCTCCAGCGCGCGCACGGCCTCGCCTGCGACAACTTGCGATCCATCGAGATTGTGACCGCCGACGGCAGGGTACGCACTGCGAACGCGAACGAGCACTCCGATCTGTTCTGGGCGGCGCGGGGTGCCGGACGGGGCCTCGGCGTGGTGACGTCGTTCGAGTTCGACCTCCACCCGCTCGGGCCGGACGTGCGCGCCGCGCAGGTCGCTTATCCCTACGAGGATGCCGAGACGGCGATGCGGCGATGGCGCGACGCCGCGCTCACAGCCCCGGAGTCGGTGAGCCCGGAGGGTGTCCTGTGGAGCGTGCCCCCAGACCCTGCGATCCCCGAGGAGATGCACGGCACGAAGATCTTCCTCGCCGCCGGGCTCTTTGCGGGCGATCCGGCGGATGCCGAGCTTGTGCTCGAGCCGCTCCGGACCCTCGGGCAGCCCGTTGTCGACATGAGCGCGACGCTGTCCTATACGGACCTCCAGTCGTCACTCGACGTCTTCGTGCCGGATGGGGGCCGCTACTACTTCAAGTCCCACTTCATGGACGCGCTCTCTTCCGCGGAAACC
>JAPSGP010000087.1 GCA_031177445.1 Acidimicrobiia bacterium | reverse complement strand
GCAGGACGACGGCACGAGTGCGGAGATCGCGAGCACCGCGGTCGACACGCTGCTGCAGGAGAACGTCGACTTGATCGTCGGCGCCGCCGGATCGAGCGTGACACTGGGCGTCATCGACAAGATCACGGGATCGGGCGTGGTCGAGTGCTCGCCATCGAACACCGGCGTGCAGTTCACGACCTACCCGGACAAGGGCTACTACTTCCGCACGGCGCCGCCCGACAACCTCCAATCGCAGGTGCTGGCGAACCTCATCGTGGACGACGGGAACAGCGACGTCGTGATCGTGGCCCAGTCGACCGAATACGGCGAAGGATTCGCCCGCTTCCTGCGCAAGGAGCTTCGTTCGGCCGGCGCATCGGTGCTCGGCAAGCCGATCCTCTACGACGCCGAAGCCACGAGCTTCGACGACGTAGCCGAAACCATCAAGGACCGGGACCCCGAGGCGGTCGCGATCATCTCCTACGCCGAGGGTGGCGCGGTCATGACGAGTGCCATCGAGCAGGGTGTCGGGCCGCAGGACGTCCAGTGGTACGGCGCCGACGGCATCCAGAGCAGCACTTTCTACGAGAACGTCGACCCGAACGATCCGTCCAAGGTCGAGGGGCTCAAGGGCAGTGCGCCGTCCTCGGCACCGGCGGATGGCGAGAAGACATTCGGGGAGCGGTTCGAGGCCTTCGCACCCGGAACGGACGCGCTGTATTCGGGCCACAACTACGACTGTGTGGTGCTCGGTGCGCTCGCGGCGACGGCAGCCAAGAGCGACTCGCCGGCCGAGATCCAGAAGAACATCGTGCGGATGACCAAGGGCGGCACCAAGTGCAGCCTGTACACCGAGTGCGTCGCGCTCCTGAACGACGGGAAGAACATCGACTACCAGGGCGCGGCCGGCCCGCTCGAGTTCACCAAGAAGGGTGAGCCCGGCCGGGGTCAGTACGACACCTGGGAGTTCGGGGCCGATGGAGGGGTCGAGATTCTCGAGGAGAGCATCTCAGCCGGCAGGACCTAGGCCGTCGACGAGGCACGAGGGAAGCGGGGCTCGGCGACCGGGCCCCGCTTCGCGTTCCGCGGGGATCACACCTCCGCGAGCGTGCCGAGGTACAGCTCAACGACCTTCGGGTCGTGCAGCAGCGCGCGACCCTCGCCGGTGTAGGCGTTGCGACCCTGGTCGAGCACGTAACCGCGGTCGGCGATCTCGAGGCAGCGGCGGGCGTTCTGCTCGACCATCACGATCGACACCCCCGCTCGGTTGATCTCGTCGACGCGCTCGAACACGCGGTCCTGAAGTATGGGAGAGAGGCCGGCGGACGGCTCGTCGAGCAGCAGGGCCGACGGCTCGGTCATGAGCGCCCGCCCCATGCCGAGCATCTGGCGCTCCCCACCCGACAGTGACCCCGCGCGCTCCTTGCGACGCCGGCGCAGCAGCGGAAAGAGCTCGGCCACCACCTCGAACCGGTCCGCGAACCGCTTCGGCTGCAGGTAGAGGCCCATCTTGAGGTTCTCTTCGATGGTGAGGCGGGGGAACACGTTGGCGAGCTGCGGCACGTAGCCGACGCCCCGGGCAACGAGCTGGTGGGCCGGCCGACCAGTGATCTCCTCGCCGCGCAGCGTGACGGTGCCGCCGCGCACGGGTACGAGGCCGAAGATCGCCTTCACGAGCGTCGACTTGCCGGCGCCGTTCGGCCCGATGACGCCGACGATCTCGCCGGGATGGAGCTCGAGCGTGCAGCCGCGCAGGATGTCGACGCCGGGCAGGTACCCGGCCACGAGCTTGTCCGCCTGGAGCAGCGACCCGTCCGCCGACGGGCTCGGGATCGTCATCGTGTCCCCTCGGCGCGGCGAGCCCCGAGGTACGCGTCGATCACGGCCTCGTTGGCGACGATGCTGGCCGGAACGCCTTCGGCGATGATCCACCCTTCGGTCATGCAGACGACCCAATCGCTGATGCCCATCACGACGTCCATGTCGTGCTCGACGAAGAGGATCGTCATCCCTTCGTCGCGCAGCGACTTCACATGCTGGAGAATCGACTGGACGAGTGCCGGGTTCACGCCGGCAGTCGGCTCGTCGAGCAGCAGCATGCGTGGCTCGGCCATGAGCGCTCGGGCGATCTCGAGGAGCTTGCGCTGACCTCCCGAGAGCGTTCCGGCGTAGTCGTCGCGCATCTGCGCGAGGCCGAAGCGCTCCAGCAGGTCGACCGCGCGGGACCTAAGCACGCGCTCCTGAGCCCGCCACACGTTGGCGAAGAGACTGTTCCGTAGCCGTTCGCCTCGCTGGCCCGACGCCGCCAGCATCATGTTGTCGAGCACGGTCATCCGGGCGAGAGCCTTCGTGAGTTGGAAGGTGCGCACGAGCCCGGTCCGGGCGACCGCGTATGCCGGCATCCGGTGCAGCGAGCGGCCGTCGAAACGCCACTCACCCCGGTCTGGGTGATCGAACCCGGTGAGCAGGTTGAACAGGGTCGTCTTACCGGCGCCGTTCGGCCCGATGAGTGCGGTGATCCGGTTCCGCTCCACCTCGAGGTGCTCCACGTCGACGGCGACGAGCCCACCGAAACGCCGGTGCAGTGACGACACCGTGAGGATGGGATCGCTCTTCGCGACTCCGGGCACCGGAGGAATGGTCGTCACCGTCCGCGCAGGTTCTCGGGTGGGGAGCTCAGCGCCCATCGATCAGCACCTCCTCCCGCCTTCCGAACATGCCCTGTGGTCGGAAGATCATCAACAGCATGAGGCCAAGACCCACCAGCGCGAAGCGAACCGGCGCAATGTCGTCGGCGCTGATGATCGAGGTCGGGATCCAGCCGGCGTCGATCGCCTCGCGCAGGAAGCTGTCGGTGAACTGGAGGATGAACCAGTACACGATGGCGCCGAGGATCGGGCCGAGCCGGGTGGCGGGGCCGCCGAGGATCACCATCGTGTAGATGGCGAACGTCACGATCGGGAGGTACGTGTCGGGGCGTACATCCTGGCGGTCGATCGCCAGCAGCGTGCCGGCAAGTGACGCGATCGCGCCGCCCACGACGAGGCTCTGCAACTTGACCACGAACGTGTTCTTGCCCAAGCTGCGCGCCGCGTCCTCGTCTTCGCGGATGGCGCGCAGGATGCGTCCCCACGGGCTGCGGGCTATCAGCGCTACGAGAACGGCGGTGAGCGCGACGACGGACCAGCCGACTGCGAGCACCCATAAACCGCGCTGCGTGAACGACAACCTCCCGATCCCGTAGTCACCGCCGGGAATCGGATTGGCGTCGAAGAAGCTGTTCGCGAACCGCTGGATCCCGAAGACGCCGTGGGTGAAGGAGCTCTCACCACCACCCCGGACGACGATCCGAAGCACCTCTGCGGCTGCGATGGTCACGATCGCGAGGTAGTCGGCGCGAAGGCGCAGCGTCGGCAACCCGAACAGGAGCCCGAGCAGGATCGCCGCTCCCATCCCGACGAGAATTCCGAGCCACAGCGGTCCGCCGTCGTCCACGGTGATCGCGGTGCCATACGCACCGACGAGCATGAACGCGACGTGGCCGAAGTTGAGGAGGCCCGTGTAGCCGAACTGGAGGTTGAGTCCGATACCCGCGATCGCGTAAGCGGCGGCGATCGGTCCGACCGCGGTCCGCATCGCGTCGGCGAGGACGCCCACGATGTCCACGTCAGCCGACCCTCTCGGCTCGTCCCAGGATGCCTTGCGGTCGCACGAGCACGACGAGGATGAGCACCGCCAGCGCTGCTGCCAGCTTGTATTTGCTCTCGATCCAGTAGGTGCTCACCTCGGTCACGACCCCGATGAGCAGACCACCGACCATCGCCCCGTAGGCCGTGCCCAGCCCGCCAAGGATGACGGCGGCGAACATGAGCAAGAGGAGCGCGAACCCCATGTCGAAGATGACTCGGTCGCTGATCCCCTGGAACACACCACCGAGCGCCGCCAATCCCGCGCCCATGATCCAGACGGCGAGAATGATCCGGTCCACGTTGATGCCCGAGGCGGCGGCGAGGTCACGGTCGTCGGCAACCGCGCGCATCGCAGTGCCGATCCGGGATCGCTGCAAGAGCAGCCCCACGCCGATCAACACGACGATGGACACCCCGATGATCACGAAGTCCTTGGGTGGCAACGCGAAGGGGCCGATCTCGACGTTCTCTTGCACCGTGTAGTCGGAGTACGGGCGTGGCCGCTCGCCGAACACGATTTGGAACACGTTGCGCAACAGGAGACCAAGGCCGATCGACACGACGATGAGCGACACGTTGCCGGAGCGGCGGTGACGGAGGGGACCGAACAGGCCCCGCTCGAGCGCGAAGCCGAGCACGCCTCCGAAGAGCATCGCCAGCACGGTCGCCAGCGGCAATGGGATCTCGGGCCCACCGACGGTCGCGCTGAAGTAGAAGGCAATGAGTGCACCCCAGGTCACGAGCTCGCCGTGCGAGAAGTTCACGAAGCCGGTCACGCCGTAGATGAGCGACAAGCCGATCGACGCGACCGCGAGGACCGCGCCGACGCGGATGCCCTGGCCGACGAGGTTGAAGAATCGGCTTCCGGCCTGCACGCCACTGGTGCGGGGCTCTCCGATCGGGAAGATGACGCCCTTGTTCTGCTCCGGCCCGACGTCGACGTCGATCGTCGCCCGATCGGGGTCGCGCAGCTCGGCGCCCCTCGAAAGGGAGTCGGTGTCGATCGTCACCTGGTAGGTGCCCGGACTCGGCACCGGCACTTCCCAGACACCTTCGCCGTCGGTCGTGGCTTCACCGATTGTTCGGTTGCCGCGCCGCACCGCGAGCTCGACCCCCTCGATGGGCCGTCGATCCTCGTCCCGGATACGTCCGCGGATCGATTCCGCGGCCGGCTGCTGCCCCGAGGTGGGGGCGGTGGTCGTGGTGCCGGTGTCGCCCTCTTGCGCGTCGGCATCCGTCCGCGCCCCCAAGGAGGCGCTGGCAACCAGCGCGAGCGCCAGCAATCCCAGTCGTGCCAGGCGCAACCGATGCCCCCCGTCCCGCGGCCGTGCCTGCACCTGAGTGTACGGCGATGGTCGTCGGATCAAACCTGCGCGGGTCGGTCGCTACGATCACCGCCGTCATGGGATTCCTCGACGGCATCACCGTGCTCGATCTCGCGAGCGTCGGTCCCGCGGCGCGCGCGTCGCGCTGGCTCGCCGACTACGGGGCGACGGTGGTCAAAGTCGGGCCCGTGCCGGCCCAGGGCGGCGTGCAGATCACGCCACCGTTCCACTCCTACAGCGCGCACCGCGGCATGCAGCGTCTGCTCGTCGACCTCAAGGCGCCCGAGGGGCGCGAGGTGTTCCTGCGGGTCGCCGAGCGTGCCGACGTGATCATCGAGAGCTTCCGTCCCGGCGTCGTCGACCGGCTCGGCATCTGCTACGACGACATGAAGGCGCGCAACCGCGGCGTCGTGTACTGCTCGACGAGCGGCTTCGGCCAGGACGGTCCCCGATCCGGCTGGGCCGGCCACGACCTCAACTACCTGGCGATCGGCGGCTACCTCCACTGCACGACCCCGGGTGCCGACGGCCAGCCGCCGATCCCCGGGGCCACGATCGCCGACAGCGCCGGCGGCGGCATGCACGCGGTGATGTCGATACTGGCCGCGCTGGTGCAGCGCTCGCGCACCGGCGAGGGCGCCGCGCTCGACGTCTCCGTCGCCGACGGCGTGCTCGCGCTGATGGCGTTGCAGATCGACGAGTACTTGGCAACGGGCGAGATCCCAGGCCCGCGTCACGGGCTCCTCACCGGCCGGTACGCCTGCTATGACACCTACCCCGCCGCCGACGGGAAGTGGCTCTCGGTTGCGGCGATCGAGCCCCGGTTCTGGGCGAACCTGTGCCGGGCGCTCGAGCTGCCGCAGTGGATCGAGCGCCAGACCGACGACGCCGTCCAGGACACGATCCGCGCCGACCTGCGCGCCGCGTTCGCGGGCAAGGACCGCGATGCGTGGGTCGCCGAGCTCTCCGGCGCCGACACTTGCGTCGCCGCAGTGCAGACCGTGCCCGAGGCGGTGGCCGACCCGCAGTACGCAGCGCGGGGCGCGTTCGTACGCGCCGTCCACCCCGAGCACGGCGAGTTCCGGCAGGTCGGGCCAACGCTGGCGGGCATGGAGACGGCGGCCGAGCCCTATCCCGTGCGCAGCGCCGAGGAGACCGATACCGACGAGCTGCTGGCGGCGGCGGGCCTCTCGGCCGACGAGGCGGCGAAGCTGCGCGAAGCGGGGGTCGTCGCATGACCGATGTGCAGCAAACCGACCTTCCCGACGACGTCGCTGCGCTGTTGGGCACCCGGCAGTACGAGCAGACGGGCGAGTTCCCGGTCGAGCGCGGCTACATCTGGACCAGCTGCGCCTCGGTCGAGAACGGCAACCCGCTGTACTGGGACGACGACGCCGCTGCCGCGATCACCGATGGGCCGATCGCGCCACCGACGATGCTGTCCGTGTGGTTCCGCCCCCACCACTGGGCGCCGGGGCGGACGAAGGTTGCGCTCCCGCTCCAGGTGCACTTCGACCTGAAGGAGCGCTTCGAGCTGCCGGAAGCGGTCATGACCGACAACACGATCGTCTTCTACGAGCCGGTGCGGCCGGGCGACGTGATCTCGACCGCGCAGGTCCTGCAGTCGGTCAGCGCGGAGAAGACGACCAAGATCGGGACCGGCCGGTTCTGGGTGATCGACGTCGAGTACCGCAACCAGCGCGGTGAGCTCGTCGGCGTCGAGTCGTACACCGGCTACGGCTACCGGAAGGCGGAGTCGTGAGCACGGGCGTCGAAGCCGGGCTGACGCTCGACCAGGTCGAGGCCGGGCAGGCCGTGCCGCCGCTCAGCTACGACGTCACCGCGACCACGATCGTCCTCGGTGCGCTCGCCAGCCGCGACACCCGTCCAATGCACCACGACTACGACTTCGCGGTCAACCGCAACGGCATCCGCGACATCTTCATGAACACCCCCAACCAGGCGGCGTGGTTCGAGCGCTACCTCACTGACTGGACCGGACCCAAGGGTCGGCTGGGTCGGATGAAGTTCCGCATGAAGAGCTCGGTGTTCCCGGGCGACACGATGGTGCTCGCGGGCACGGTGCAGAAAGTCGAGGTGGACGACGTGGGCTGTGGCTGGGCCGAGGCCGAAGTCGCGCTGACCGTCGGCGACAAGGTCTGCACCGAGTGCACCGCCCGTGTCGCCATTCCCACCGGGCCCGACGACAACCCGTGGCAGCGCCGCGGCGACGACTGGCGACCCTGACCGGAGGCTTCGCATTGGATCTCGACTTCACGCCCGAGCAGGAGCTCCTGCGGGAGACGGTCGCGGGGGTGTGCGCGCGCCACGCCAACCTCGAGGTCGTGCGCCAGCTGGAGGACGACCCACTCGGGTACCCCGAGAAGTTCTGGCTCCAGCTCGCCGAGCTCGGCCTGATCGGCCTCACGCTGCCCGAGGAGCACGGCGGCTCGGGCATGTCGATGCTCGACGCCATGGTCGTCTACCACGAGCTCGGGCGGGCGCTGGCGCCGTCGCCGCACTTCGTCAGCTCGGTCATGAGCGGGGGTGTGCTCGCACGCGCCGGGACGGACGAACAGCAGGCCGCGTGGCTCCCACGCATCGCTGCAGGAGAAGTGATCGTGACGCCGGCGTGGCTCGAGCCGAAGCGCGGCTTCGGGCCCGCGGGCGTGCAACTGCGGGCCGAGCCCGACGGCGACGGCTGGCGGCTCACCGGCACCAAGCAGCACGTCCAGTTCGCGCAGGCCGCGGATCAGCTGTTGGTGCTGGCGCGCCACGGTGACGACGTCCTGTTGGCACTGGTCGACCCCAAGGCGCCGGGCGTGACGCTGAGCCAGCGGAACACGATCGCATCCGACACGCAGTACCGAGTCGACTTCGCCGACGTCGCCGTGCCTGCCGACGCGGTGATCGGCAACCCGCCGGCCGGGTGGCAGGCGTGGGACGACGCCATGCACGACGGCATCATCCTGCTGGCGGCGCAGGCCGTCGGCGGCGCCCGGCACGCGCTTGACCTCACCGTGCAGTACTCCAAGGACCGCCGTCAGTTCGACAAGCCGCTGGGCGCCTTCCAAGCGATCGCCCACTACCTCGCCGACGCGGTCACTGCGGTCGACGGCGCCGAGACGCTGGTCTGGGAAGGGGCCTGGGCCAAGACCGAGGGCCGGCCCATCGACCGGCTGGCGCCGATGGCGAAGCTGTTCGCGTGCCAGACGTTCCGCAACGTCACTGCGATGGCTCAGCAGGTGTTCGGCGGCGTGGGTTTCACCGTCGAGTACGACATCCAGCTCTACTTCCGTCGGGCCAAGCAACTCCAGATCTCGTGGTGGGACGACCGATATCTCGCCGAGCTCGTCGCCGCCGACGTCCTCGACACCGCGCCCGTCTGACCGGTCCTCCGCGTTCTTGCGTCGCCAGCCGGCGTATAACGCCGGTTTGCGACGCAAGAACGCGGGAAGCGGGTAGGAGTACTGCATGGCCGGGATGATCGTCGTGAAGTCGCCGTACGACGGGCACGAGATCGGACAGGTGCCCGAGGCCACGCCCGAGGATGTCGACCACGCCGTCTCGGTGGCTCGAGAGGCCTTGCGCTCGGGCCCCCTGCCGGCGTGGAAGCGGGCCGAGATCCTCGATCAGGGGGCACGGCTACTCGCCGAACGGACCGAGCACTTCGCCCGCACCATCGCGGAGGAGGCGGCGAAGCCGATCAAGACCGCACGGATCGAGGCGAAGCGGGTGGTGTCCACGTTCACGTTCGCGGCCGCGGAGGCGCGCACGCTGGCCGGCGACGTCGTGCCGATGGACGCGGCCGATGTCGGCGAAGGGAAGTTCGGCTTCACGCTGCGGATGCCGATTGGAGTGGTCGGCGCGATCAGCCCGTTCAACTTCCCGCTCAACCTGGTGGCACACAAGCTCGCGCCCGCCATCGCCGCCGGCTGCCCGGTCGTGCTGAAGCCGGCGTCGCAGACCCCCATGTCCGGGCTCGCGCTGGCCGACCTGTTGCGCGACGAGTGCGGTCTCCCGCCCGAGCAACTCCACGTCGTACCCGGTGGCGGTGGGACGGTGGGGAATGCGCTCGTCGACCATCCCGAGATCGCCATGATCAGCTTCACCGGGTCTCCCGACGTCGGCTGGGGCATCAGAGCGCGGGCGGCAAAGAAGAAGGTCGGGCTCGAGCTCGGCAACAACGCGCCCGTGATCCTCGAGCCGTCGGCCGATCTCGCCGGTGCCGCCCAAAAGATCTCGGTTGCCGGCTTCAGTCACGCCGGCCAGTCGTGCATCTCG
>JAPSGP010000613.1 GCA_031177445.1 Acidimicrobiia bacterium | reverse complement strand
AGCGGCTGGAGGCCGGGGACGCCGAGGTCGTCCAGGAGCCGATCGATCAGCCGTATGGGCTCCGCGACTGCGCCTTCCGCGATCCCGCGGGCAACCTCATCCGCATCCAGCAGCTGCGTTGAGCCGTCCGCGACTGCGGACCTGACTGACGGCTGAGACACGTCGATCACAGCTACATCCTCACGAGGTGCTCTAGGTGCTCCGACGACTCGTCCCCTCCGCCTACCGGCCGGTGCTCGCCAACCGGGTGTTCCGGCGACTGATCCTCGGCTTCGCGGTCTCGTACCTCGGGGACGGGATGAGCTTCGTCGCGGTGGCGTGGCTCGCCATCGAGCTCGCGCCGCAGGCGACCGCGGGGCTATGGGTCGGCGGCGCGGTGGCCGCATACACGTTGCCGGGCGTGGTCGGCGCGCTGGTGTTCGGTCGCCGTCTGCGCCGGGTACCGGCCAGGCGGCTACTGCTCGCCGACAACGTCGTGCGCGGCGTGTTTCTGGGCGCCGTACCGCTCGCCTGGCTCGCCGGGCTGCTTACGCTGCCTCTGTACGTCATGCTGCTCGCGATCTCGTCGCTGCTGCACGCGTGGGGCAGCGCGGGCCAGTACACGCTGCTGGCCGAGCTGCTACCCCACGAGCAGCGGCTCGCTGCGAACACCCTGGTTAGCTCGCTCACCTTCGCTGCCACGATCGCCGGCCCGGCGATCGCCGGAGTGCTGGTGACGTACATCAGCTCGGCGCTCGTGATCGGCCTGGACGCGCTCACCTACGTGTTCCTCGCGGTGCTCGTCGCACGGATGCGGCTGCCGGAGTCGGGGCACGTCTCCCCCGTCGACCAAGAGGCCGCGCGCGGCGGGTTCGCGCTGCTGCGCACGCATCCCGAGTTGCTTGGGCTGCTGACGCTCACCTGGTTCTTCAACCTGCTGTACGGACCGGTCGAGGTCGCGCTGCCACTACACGTGACCGACGACCTGCACGCGCCAGGCACGCTGCTCGGCCTCTACTGGACCATGTTCGGCCTCGGCGCGGTCCTGGGCGGGCTCGCGATCGGCACGCTGCGGCAGCTACCGCTCTGGCCGGTGACGGTCGCAATCGTGGTCGGCTGGGGGCTCGCGCTGCTCCCGTTCGGACTCGACGCGCCGACGGCCCTCACCGTCGCGTCCTTCACGCTCGGCGGCGCGATCTACGGACCGTTCGTAGCGCTCTCGGTGACGCTGATGCAGGCGAAGTCGCCGCCGCCGCACCTGGCCGCGATGCTCGCGGCCCGCAGCGCGGCGCTGCTCACCGCCTCGCCGATCGGCACCGCCCTCGGCGGACCGCTCACCACGGTGCTAGGCCCGCGAGCGACGCTCGGCGGCTCGGGACTCGCCACCGTGGCGCTCGGCGCCGTCGCGTGCGTCCTGCTGCTGGCTCGGCGCAGAAACCGGTGAGCTCGCGCGCCCGGCGCGCTACCTGTGCAGATGCCACCACCCCCGGCCTGCGTCGCCAAGATCCACCCCCGACCGGTCAGGAATCGAGAAGCGAAACCCGCCCCTCGCCAGTAGCGTGAA
>JAPSGP010000612.1 GCA_031177445.1 Acidimicrobiia bacterium | reverse complement strand
ACTCGTTCAACTCGATGGGCCCACTCGAGCGGGACATGAGCAACGGCGGCGGCGCGGCGGGGGACGGCGGCCCCTTGACCATCGAGGGCGCGACGTTCGCCAAGGGGCTCGGCGGCCACGCCCACTCCGAGCAGGCGTACTACCTCGGTGGGCGGTGCTCGCGACTGGACGCGGTCGTGGGCGTCGACGACGAGGTCGGGCCCGCGGGGACCGTCGTATTCCAGGTCTGGGCCGACGACCGTAAGCTGTTCGACAGCGGCCGCCTGACGGGCAGCGACCCCGGCGTGCGCGCCGGCGTCCGGCTCGATGGCGTCGAGGAGCTCAAGCTCCTGATGGGCGACGCGGGCGACCACACCGACAATGACCACGGCGACTGGGCCGACGCGCGGGTCGCGTGCGACCCGTGACCGAGCGGGGAGGAGACATGCTTCGAACGGGACTGATCGCGCTTGCGTGCGTGTTCGCGTGCCTGCTGGGCGCGGCGCCGGCGGCGGCGGTCGACGACGGGCTGGCGCAGACGCCCCCGATGGGGTTCAACAACTGGAACGACACCCAGTGCGACCCGGGGTTCAACGAGGCCTACGTGCAGGCGATGGCGGACCTCTTCGTGTCCACCGGACTCAAGGAGGCCGGCTACGAGTACATCAACCTCGACGACTGCTGGGCGCGACCGCAGAACAGCCCCGAGGGCTCGCGCGACGCGGAGGGCCACCTGGTGCCCGACCCCGTACGGTTCCCGAACGGGATCGACGCGGTCGCCGACTATGTGCACTCGCGGGGGCTGAAGTTCGGCATCTACCACGATCGCGGGACGCGCACGTGCAACTCGCAGGGGTTCGACGGCACGCTCGGCGCCGATTGGACGCCCGGTGCGCCGACCTACGAGTACATCGACGCGCAGGACTTCGCCGACTGGGGCGTCGACTACCTCAAGTACGACAACTGCAACAACGAGGGGCTCGACGCGCGTGAGCGCTACACGATCATGCGCGACGCGCTCGACGCGACCGGACGCGACATCGTCTACAGCATCTGCGAGTGGGGTCAGAACGACCCGTGGCTGTGGGGCGCCGAGGTCGGGCATCTCTGGCGCACCACCGGCGACATCGCACCCAACTACGGGAGCATGTCGAGCATCGCCAAGCTCAACCTGACCTTGGCGGAGTACGCGGGGCCGGGTCACTGGAACGACCCCGACATGCTCCAGGTCGGCAACGGCTCGTGGACTGTGACCGAGCAGCGGGCTCACTTCAGCCTGTGGTCGATCATGGCGGCGCCGCTGCTGATCGGCACCGACCTCCGGCGGGCGACGCCCGCGACCATGCAGATCCTGCTCAACGAGGAGGCGATCGCCGTCGACCAGGATCCGCTGGGGATCCAGGGTGACCTCGTGCGTCCCGCCGACGACGGCCACTACGTGATCGCCAAGCCGCTGGAGGACGGCGACGTCGCGGTCGTCCTGTGGAACGACACGTCCTCGACCGCCAGGATCACGACCACCGCGCAGGAGCTCGGGCTTCCCGCCGCCGACGCGTACAGCATCTGCGAG
>JAPSGP010000611.1 GCA_031177445.1 Acidimicrobiia bacterium | reverse complement strand
GTACGGCGGGCGGGGCGCGCCCGTCGTACTCGACCGGCCAGGTGATCCCGGCCCACCCGCCATCGGCAAGCGTGCCCTGCCACGCGCGGCAGCGCTCGATCGTCGATTTCGGTCCGCCGGCGAACGCGGGAGCGTGCGCGACGAGGAACGCGCGGGCCTCGGCCCGCACCGCGGCCTCTTCGGGGGTGTCGTCGAAGTCCAAGTCGAGCCCTCTTGCAATCGGTAGAACCCATTCTAGAATGCGTTCTCATGGAAGGGAAGACTCCGCTGGAAGCGGGTGGGACAACCGGCGGCACGACGGCACTCAGCTGGATCGAGCGGTTCCCCTATTACACGGCGTTCCCGTACTCGTGGTACTTCGCCTGCTACGCCCAGGACCTGCCGGCGGGCACGGTGAAGCCGCTGCGATACCTCGGCCGTGACCTCGTCGCGTGGCGCGCCGAGGACGGCGCCGCCCACGTCGTCGACGCCTATTGCCCACACCTCGGCGCGCATCTCGGGTACGGCGGGCGGGTGGAAGGCTGCGAGCTCGTGTGCCCGTATCACTGGTTCCGCTACGACGGCGACGGGCACAACACCGCGATCCCCTACAGCGACCGCGTCAACAAGCGGGCCCGGCTCGGCACGTACCCCACCATCGACCGGAACGGCATGGTGATGTTCTGGTACCACCCCACCGGCGCGCCGCCGCAGTGGGAGATCCCCGAGGTCCCGGAGCACGCCAGCGACGAGTACGCGCCGTACGTGAAGGGTGCGTGGACCATTCGCACGAGCTGGCAGGAGCTCGCCGAGAACGGCCCCGACTACGTGCACCTTCGCACGGTGCACGGCGCCGCCGAGGTCCCCGAGCTCGAGACCTGGGAGACCGACGGGCACGTCGCGCGCCTCCGCTCCCGCCAGGAGTTCCGCACGCCCAAGGGCCCGACTCCGGGGCGCATCGACGTCGACAGCTACGGTCCCGGGTTCGCGGTGGCGAAGTTCTCTGGGATCGTCGACACGACGATGGTGTCGGTGACGACTCCGATCGACTTCGAGCACCTCGAGTCGCACAAGGCGTACCTGGTGAGGCGGAGTGGCGACGACGAGCGCACGGCGCGGGTGGGCACGGCGCTCGTCGTCGACCTCCAGAAGCAGATGGTCGAGGACATCGTGATCTGGGAGCACAAGGTCTTCGTCGAACGGCCCGCGCTGGCCGACACCGATGGGCCGTTCATGGAGTTCCGCAAGTGGGCGGCGCAGTTCTACGTGCGCGGCGACGAGGTCGCCGAGCGCGCATTGCGCCGCGCCGGAGTCGCCTGATGGCGCCCGACCTCAAGCTCGGGATGCAGCTCGGGTACTGGACGGCCCAGCCGCCGACCGGTCGGGAGCTCATCGAGACCGCGCAACAGGCGGAGGCGCTCGGATTCGACTCGATCTGGACAGGCGAGTCGTGGAGCTCCGACGCGTTCTCGCCGCTGGTCTGGGCGGCCGCGCACACGTCGCGGATCAAGCTGGCGACCGGCATCGCGCAGATGTCGGCGCGCAGTCCCGTGACGATGGCGATGCACGC
>JAPSGP010000610.1 GCA_031177445.1 Acidimicrobiia bacterium | reverse complement strand
CTACTACGCAGCCGTTCATCCCCACTCGGGCAGCGCCGGGGGCTACATCAACTTCATGTCCGGCGACGACGACCACCGTGCCGCCGACAACTACGGCGCCAACTACGAGCGGCTCTCCGCAGTGAAGGCGATCTACGACCCGGACAACGTCTTCCACGTCAACCAGAACATCGCTCCAGCGAACGGGAGGTGAAGGTGATGACCGGACTCACCGCGACCGAAAAGACGAGCGAAACGCCCGTGGGACCCGACGGCTCGCTGATCGAGGCCGCACGCGGGATCGCTCCGATCGTCCGAAAGCACAGCGAGGAAGCCGAGCGGGAACGACGCCTGTCCCAACCGGTGTTGGATGCCCTGCGCGAGACGGGTCTCCTGCGAATGACAACGCCCCGTTCACTCGGGGGGCTGGAGACCGACCCCGTCACCCGCGTCCTCGTCATCGAGGAGATCGGTCGCCACGACTCTGCGGCGGCGTGGACCTTGGAGAACCCTCTGGACTGGGCCTTCGTCTGTTGCCGTCTCCCCGACGAGGGAGCCGAGGAGATCTACGGCGGCGGCGCGGACATCCTCATCGCCGGCCAGTACGGCCGCCCGCTCGAGGCGACATCGACCAACGGCGGATACCGCATCTCCGGTCGAGCCCCGTTCGTCAGCAACTGCTATGACGCCGACTGGATCTTGTCGATGGTCGTCGTGGACGAGGACGAATCAGCCGGGGACGAGCCCGAGATGCGCATGGTCTACTTCCCCAGCGACCAGTGCGAAATCATCGACACGTGGGACGTCATGGGCATGCGAGGCACGGGCAGCAATGACATCTCGGTGGCCGACGTGTACGTACCCCGATCCAGGACCTTTCCGTTCGTGCCGGACTTCGAGCCGGGATCGCACTACCGGGGCCCGCTGTATCGACTACCGCTCGCGGGCGTGGCGGCGACCGGTATCCCGACGCCGATGCTGGGGGTGGCGCGACGGGCGCTCGACGAGGTGACCGAGCTCGCCCGGACCAAGACCCCGGTGGGATCGAGCGGCCGGCTGAAGGAACGCGCGTCGGCACAAGTCCAGCTGGGAAGAGCGGAGGCGATCCTGCGCTCAGGGCGCTTGCTGCTCCTCGACACCCTCAGCGAAGCGTGGCGGAGATGCATCGACGGCGAGACGCACTCGCTGGAGCAGAAGGCCGACCTCCTGCTCGCGATGGCGCACGCGATGAGCAGCGCCGTCCAGGCGGTGGATCTCGCATGCAGCATCGCCGGAACCACGGCGTTTCGAGCCACCAGCCCGTTGGAACGCTGCTTCCGGGATGTCCAGACGATGAGACATCATGTCTGGGCCTCCGAGCAACGTTATGGGACCTTCGGGCAGGTGCGTCTCGGGGTTCCACCGGACTTCCCCGTGGTTGCCTTCTAGAGCGTTCGCCCCCATGCAGCAGCAATCGCTCGACGAGCAGCTGTGGCCCGATCAGCGCTGCTTCGGCTGCGGCGCGGAGAACAAGCTCGGGCTTCAGCTCGACCTGTACGAGCGCCAGGAGCCGTCATCTCGCGATCGGAGC
>JAPSGP010000330.1 GCA_031177445.1 Acidimicrobiia bacterium | reverse complement strand
CGTAGTGGTAGCCGTCGACCGCGACGAGCACCACCGGCTCGATCTGGCCGAACCGGTCGAGCACACCCTGCACCCCGAAGTCCGGCGAGCACGACGAGAACACCGCCCCCAGGCCCGCCGCGGCCAACATCAGCGCGTAGGCCTCGGGCGCGTTCGGGAGCCACGCCGCCACCCGGTCGCCCGCCTCCACACCGGCCCGTCGCAGCGCGCCCTGGATGCGCGCGCCGAGGTCGTGGAGCTCGGCCCAGGTGAGCGCCCGACGGGCGCCGTCCTCCCGTGCGAACAGCAGCGCGGGCGAGTCGTCGTTTCGCCGCAAGAGGTTCTGGGCGAAGTTGAGCCTGGCGTCGGGGAAGTAGCGGGTGCGCCACAACTCGCCGCCGGCGTCGTCGTCGATCACACGCGCGCCGCGCTCGCCGACCACCTCGGCGAACGACCACACGGCGGCCCAGAACTGCGCCGGGCGCTCGACCGACCAGCGGTGCATCGCCTCGTAGCCGGTCACGTCGACGCCGTGGGCGGCGGCCACGTGGGCCGCGAACGCATGGAGGTTGCTCGCCGCGACCCGATCGGGCGTCGGGGTCCACAGGGCTGCCGCGTCCATGACGGGTCATGATGACACCCGGATCAGCCCCTGCGTCCGGAGGTCGACGGAACATGGCGCACGCACCGCAGGTGGAGAGCTTCGACATCGCCGTCGCCGAGGACGCGCTCGTCGACCTGCGCGATCGTCTGGCGCGCACCCGCTTCGCGGATGACTTCGCCAACGAGTCATGGGGCTACGGCGTCGAGGGCGGCTACCTGCGGACGCTGGTCGAGTACTGGCTCGACACCTTCGACTGGCGCGCGATCGAGACCGAGATGAACGCCTACGCCCACCACCGCGTGGTCCTCGACGAGATGCCCATCCACTACCTCCACGTACGAGGCAGCGGCCCGTCGCCGCTGCCCCTCGTGCTCACCCACGGCTGGCCGTGGACGTTCTGGGACTTCCACAAGGTGATCGGGCCGCTGAGCGATCCGGCCGCGCACGGTGGCGACCCCAGTGACGCCTTCGACGTGGTCGTGCCGTCGCTGCCGGGCTACGGGTTCTCGTCGCCGTTGCGCGCCACCGGCGTGACACCGCCGCTGATCGCGTCGCTCTGGGTGCGGTTGATGCGAGACGTCCTCGGCTACGGCCGCTTCGGCGCCCAGGGCGGTGACTGGGGCGCCATGGTCAGCGCCCACCTCGGCCACGCCCACGCCGGCGACCTCGTCGGTGTCCACCTCTCGATGCCGGCGTTCATCAACTTGTCGCCCTGGGAGCTCGCGCCCGAGGAGTACGGGCCGGGCGAGGCGGACTGGTACGACCGCGTGCGGGCGAAGCGACGTCTCATCGACAGCCATGTGCGCGTCCACACCCGTGATCCGCAGACGCTCGCGTACGCGCTCAACGACTCGCCGGTCGGCCTCGCGGCGTGGATCCTCGAGCGCCGGAGGGCGTGGAGCGACTGTGGCGGCGACGTCGAGCGCCGCTTCACCAAGGACGACCTGCTCACGACGATCTCGCTGTATTGGTTCACCCAGACGTTCCACACCAGCGCCCGCCTCTATGCCGACACGTTCCGCACCCGGTTCGAGCCCGTGCACGACCGCGTCCCCGAGATCGAGGCGCCCACCGGTATCGCAGTGTTCCCGGAGGACGTGATCCTCGTGCCGCGTGTAGTCGCGGTCCGCCACGCCAACCTCGAGCGCTGGACCGTCATGCCGAGCGGCGGCCACTTCGCGCCCATGGAAGAGCCCGAGCTCCTCGTCGACGACGTACGCGCCTTCTTCCGCCCGTTGCGTTGACGTCGCCGCGCGTCGATATCTCGTCAGGTGAGGTAGAAGATGCCGTCGAGGCCGAACATCGTGCGGCCGTAGAGCTCGAGCGACGGTTCGGTGGCGAGAAAGGCGTGCCGGCTCGCGAGGTTGACGTCGCGCCAGATGCGCTGGAGCGGGCTGGCGTCGGCGAACGACGACGCGCCGCCGATGTTGACGAGCCGGTCCACCGCCGTGCGCACCACGCCGTTCACGTAGCCGCACGCACCCCGGAGCCGGGCCCGACCGAGCTCGTCGAGCTCGCGGCCGGCCCCGGCGGCGTCGACGTCGGCCGCGGCCCGGAAGACGTGCAGCCTGGCGGTGTCGAGCTCGAGCGCCGCCTCCCCGACGTTGCGCAGGACGACGGCCGAGTCGATCTGGCGCCCGTAGGACGTGTACGAGATCGCCCGCTTGGGCGCGTTGGCCGTGACCACTTCGAGCGCGGCTTCGGCCATCCCGAGCACCGGACCCAGGAGGATGAGGGCGAGGATGGAGCCGATCGGCCACCGGTCGGACGCTTCGGTGCCGGCGGTGTTCGGTGCGAGCAGCAGCTCGGGCCGGCCCATCCGGTGATCGGGAACGAAGACGTCCTCGGCGACGACGGTGTTGCTGCCGGTGCCGCGCATCCCTGCGACGTGCCATGTGTCGCGGATGGCGAGCGCGTCCATCGGTATGTAGGCGACCACCGGTAGGCCCGCCCCGCGCTCGTCGCCGGCGACGAGGGCGCCGCCCGTCGCCCAGTTCGCGTGCAGGCATCCGGAGGCGAAGGCCCACTCGCCGCTCACTCGGAAGCCCCCGTCGACCGGGGTGGCGGTGCCGTTCGGCATGATCGAGCCGCAGATCCGGGGGCGTTCGTCGCCACCGAAGATGTCGGCCTGCGCCTGCTCCGGCAGCAGCGACGCCGACCACGTGGTGACGCTGAAGATCGTCTGCACCCAGGACGTGGATCCACAGCCCTTCGCCAGCTCGGCTGCGACCGCGAGCTCGGTGGCGATCGACGCGCCGTGGCCGCCGATGCGCTTGGGCAGGATCACGTCGAACAGCTCGGCGTCCTCGAGCGCGTCGAGGTTCTCGTCGACAATCCGCCGTTCCGCCTCGCATCGGGCCGCATTGGACTCGAGGAGCGGCCGCAACCCGGCGGCGCGCTCGACGAGGTCGGCGTCGACGAGCTCAGACGGGAACCAGTTGGTGCCGGGCATCACGGCGCCACCAGGCGGGTGCGCATGCGCCCGATGCCTTCGATCCAGCTCTCGAGCTCTTGACCGGGCTGCAGGAACCGCGGCGGCTGGCGCGAGATGCCGACGCCGGACGGGGTGCCGGTGAAGATCACGTCGCCGGGCAGGAGCGACAACACGCTCGACAGCTCGGCGATCAAACGCGGCACGTCGAAGACCATGTCGCTCGTCCGGGCGTCCTGCACCGTCTCGCCGTCGATCGCACAGCCGAGGGCGAGATCGTTGGGATCGTCGAGCTCGTCGGGCGTCACGAGCCACGGTCCGGTTGGGCCGAATCCCGGATGCGACTTGCCGAGCGAGAACTGGGCGCCGGCCGCGAACTGCAGGCCCCGCTCCGACAGGTCCTGCCCGATCGTCAGCCCGGCAACGTGGTTCCAGGCGTCGTCCTCGGCGACCCGCTCGGCGCGCCGACCGATCACCACCACCAGCTCGACTTCCCAGTCGACCATCCCTTCGGGCAGCGCGACCTCCGCGAACGGCCCGGTGAGACAGGTCGGGAACTTGGTGAAGGTGGCGGGCCTCGCCGGGAGGTCGGCGCCCGTCTCCTCAGCATGGGCCTTGTAGTTGATCCCGATGCCGAAGACCTGTACCGGCCGCGGCGACGGCGGCCCGAGCTCGTGCTCTTCGATCGGCGCGACCGTGCCGCTCCCGAGCGCGTCGGCGACGGCGCGGAACCCGGTCCAGTCGTCGTAGACCGCGGGCAGGTCGGGCCCGAAGCGGCCGCCAGTCGCGGTAGCCACGTCGATGCCGCCGCCGTCGACGACGATCGTCGCCCGGCCATCGAGGTTGGCGAGCTTCATGCAGCCGCTCCTTCTTGCTCGGGGCTACGCCTCGGTCGTGCGCGCGGCCACGCGCGCGC
>JAPSGP010000329.1 GCA_031177445.1 Acidimicrobiia bacterium | reverse complement strand
GCACCGTCGAAGCCGAGCACTACCGACCGCCGGCGGACCCGCACCTCCAGATCTATGTGATCGCCGACCGGCCCGAGACCTCCGGCGACGCCGCCTTGTTCGAGTCGGGGCGCGCCACGCTGGTGCTACCGGAGGACGTGGGGCCTGCACCTGCTGGCGTGCCGGAGCTGCGGGCCGGCCGCACCGGTGCGGTGGACCTCGCTCGCGTCGTCGGCCTGCTCGCCGGGAAGGTGGCGATCACCGAGGGCGGTCCGAGCCTTGCCGGGGTGATGGTGGCGTCCGGGCTCGTCGACGAGTTCTTCGTCACTGTGGCGCCGCGCGTCATCGCCGGCTCATCGGCTCGCATCGCCCACGGCCCGGAGGCCGACCCCGGCATCTGGGAGCTCCGTCACGGCTTCGTCGACGACGAAGGCTTCCTCTTCCTTCGCTACGCGCGTCCGGACTTGTCGCGACCGGCGTCCTGAACGGCGTGCGTCACCACAGGCGGTAGAGCCGGAACTGCGGGTGGTCGACGTCGAGGACTTCGACCTTCGAGTAGCCAGCCTTGCTCGCGTAGTCACGGAGCGTGTCGGCGCGGATCACGGTACCGGTCCCGACGCCGCCGTCCTGCATGCTCACCGCCAGACAATGGAGCGTGCTGAACGTATAGAAGAGCCGCTCCGTCTCGCTCGCGGGGACCGTGAACGAGTCCTCGGTGCGTTCGTCGACGACGAGGACGGCTCCGGCGTGCCCCGCGAGCTTCTTCATGGTGCGCAGGATGCCGACCGGGTCGGGCACGTCGTGCAGCATCTCGATCGCCATCACCAGGTCATAGTCACCGGCGATCGTGGGATCGGCGGCGTCGCGCAGATGAAACTGTACGCGATCGGCGACGCCGGCCTCGGCCGCGTCTCGGCGGGCGACCGCGATCGAGGCCTCGTCGAGGTCGAAGCCGTCGATCTGCGCATTCGGATACGCCTTGGCCAGTGTGATCGCCGCGAACCCCTCACCGCATCCGATCTCGGCGATCCGGGCGGCTTCACCAGCGGCCAGCTTCCCCTGCACCTCTGGCACCGCGGGAAGCCAGTGCTGCGTGAGGTGGTTGACGAACACCGGGCGCGTGAACGCGGCTTGCACGTCATGGAGATCGAACAGCCCGAAGGCGGCACCACGACCACGGCGGAACTCCTCGACCATGATGTCCAGTGCCTTGCCGACCCACGGCACGACGCCGGCACACGGCTTCATGCATGCCTCGCTGTCGTCGTCGATCAGCACGTGCGCGTGCGCGTTCGACAGCGTGAAGCGGCGCTCCCCCGCCGGCTTGGACGCGTCGTCGACCTGGACGACACCGCTGACGGCTTGCTGCTCGAGCCATTCCTGTGCGTACCGTTCGGCGATTCCGGCCGATTCGGCCAGCTCACGCGCGGTGACCGCGCCCGCGCTGACCATCGCCTCGTAGAGCCCGAGGCGGACGCCGAGCTCGACGTTGGCGAGCTCCATCGTCGCCAGGCACGCCTCGAACAGCTTCCCCGCGAACGCCTCGACCTCGGCCTCGTCGTTCGCCGTCAACTCGATCGTCGCCACGTTGTCGTCCCTCCCTGCGCCCGTCGAACTCGACCGCTCGTCGCACGATCCGGCCGATCGTTACACGTTTGGGGCTCGAATAGCCTGCCGATCTGATGGCCGCGAGGCCGGGCTGGATGGCGTACGACGCTGTCGCAGAAGAGTACGAGCGCTCGACCGCCGCGTTCTTCGGGCAGATCGCCGGGGAGCTGGTTCGGTTGGTCGCACCGGCCGAATCGGGCGTGGTGATCGACGTCGGCACCGGGACCGGCGCCGCCGCCACTGCGGCGGCCGCCGTCGTGAGGCCGCCGGGCTTCGTCGTCGGCATCGACCCGTCGCTCACGATGCTCCGGCTCGCCCGGCGCCGCGGTGGTGTGGTCGCAGCGGGTGCGGCCCCCGGGTTGCCGCTCAGGGCCGATGTCGCCGATGCGGTCATCGGCAATCTCGTGCTGTCGCACCTTCCCCTGCTCGGCGCCGCGATGCACGACCTCGTTCGGCTGCTTCGCCCTGGAGGCCGCCTCGGCGCGACCGCGTGGGCCGAAGCACCGGAGCTACCAGAGGATCAGGGGACGGCGGCGCACTGGGTGGTAGCGGGCGTGCTCGGCCGGTTCGGGCTCGCGGTCGATCCGCCGGAGCCGGCGGTGCCGCGTGAGGAGTGGCTCCGCGATGTGGATCGGCTCCGCGACAGCTTCGTCTCGGCGGGCCTCGGCTCCATCCGGATCGAGGAGCGGGAGTACCCGCTCGCCAGCGAGCCCGGCGAGTTCGTCGCCGGGCTCGAATGGGGTGGCGGCGCGCGGTACCTGCGGTCGATCGCGGCCCCGGAGACCTGGGACCAGGTCCGCAAAGCGGCGGTCGCCGCCCTCAAGCAACAGTTCCCGCAGGGCATACATCGAGTCGCGCACGTGCGGTTCATCGTGGGCACGAAAGGGGCATGATCGGCGCCGGAATGCAAGCGGCGCACACGGGTTGAATCCTCTTGACCGATTGGCACGGAAGGCGGGTGCTTCAATGACCGACGTCTCGACCAACGGAGAGAGGACCTTCGGGCTCGGCGGTGACCTGACCGTGCAGCGGCTCGGCTTCGGGGCGATGCGCATCACCGGGCGCGGGATCTGGGGTGACCCACCCGACCACGACGAGGCGATCTCCGTGCTGCGGCGAGCGGTCGAGCTGGGCATCAACCTGATCGACACCGCCGATTCGTACGGTCCGCACGTCAGTGAGCGGCTGATCGCCGAGGCGCTGCATCCCTACCCGGAAGATCTCGTGATCGCCACGAAAGGTGGGCTCGTGCGCCCCGGGCCCGGCCAGTGGCGGCCCGACGGCCGGCCCCAGCACCTGCGATCCGCCTGCGACGGCAGCCTCGAGCGCCTGCAGCTCGAGCAGATCCCGCTGTACCAGTTCCACCGTCCCGACCGGAGGGTCCCACTCGAGGACTCGATCGGCACGCTCGTCGAACTGAAGAACGAGGGCAAGATCCGTCACATCGGCGTCTCAAACTTCACCGAGCGCGAGCTCGACGAGGCGTTGCGGCTCACACCGGTCGTCTCGGTGCAGAACCGCTACAGCCCGGTAGACCGCAGCTCGGAGTCGATGCTGGCGCGCTGCGAGTCCGAGTCGATCGCGTTCCTCCCGTGGGCGCCGCTCGAGGCCGGCGACATCGGCAGTGAGGCCGCCGTGGCCCGCGTCGCCAAGGCGCACGACGCGACGCCGCACCAAGTCGCACTGGCGTGGCTACTCGCGCGTTCTCCGGTGATGTTGCCGATCCCGGGCACGGGTTCCGTCGCGCACCTGGAAGAGAACGCCGCGGCCGCGTCCCTACAGCTCACCCCGTCGGAGGTCGCCGAGCTCAGCCGGGCGTAGCCGCGCTCCCGTCGCGCGCGAGGGGGTCGTTCCATGCGGGTCGGGATCATCGGTGCCGGGCGGATCGGTAGCAACCTGGCCACCCAATGGGTGCGGCGAGACCACGACGTGCTCATCAGCTTCAAGCGGGACGAGAGCGAGCTCGCTCGACTGGCGGAGCAGATCGGCGCCCGTTGGGGATCGGTGAGTGACGCCGCCCAGCACGGCGACGTCATAGTTGTCTCGGTTCCCTGGCCTGCGGTCGAGGAAATCGCGGCCCAGGTGCAATCGGTGACAAGGTGCTCGTCGACACGACGAATCAGTTCGCAGGCGGAGGTGTCACGTCGATTCCCGGGGGCACGTCGGCGGCCGAGTACAACGCCAGGCGCTTCTCGACGGGCAAGCTCGTGAAGGCATTCAATACGTACACGTCGGCCTTCCAGGCCGTCGGCGACGGACGGGTGAGCGAGCCTGTGGCCATGTTCCTCGGCGGCGAAGACCGGGAAGCCAAGGCAGTCGTCGAAGGGCTGGTGCGCGACGCCGGGTTCGAGCCGATC
>JAPSGP010000086.1 GCA_031177445.1 Acidimicrobiia bacterium | reverse complement strand
GCCGCGTGCACGCTGGTGACCATCGAACGGCCCGCCTCTGACCGCCGCGCCACCCAGCGCCTCAACACTGCGATCACCGGCGTCGCCGAGCAGCTCGGCAACACGCTGGCGGTGTGTCGGGCCAGCTATGTGCACCCCGCGGTCGTCAGCGCCTGGCTCGACGAGTCGCTCGCGCGCCGCTGGGATCAGGGGCCAAAGCGACCGGCGCGCGGGCTCCTGGCCGAAGAGCGCAAGCTGCTGGCGTTGCTGCGATCGGCGGAACGGGCGGAACGCCGAAAGCGAGCGGCGGCCTGACCGCGTGGGGCGGTGAATGTGACCTCTGTCGGCGGATTTGTTTGCATGGGCAACGGTCTGGTCGGGTAGAGGCCCATGGTGAGGCCATGGAGCGGGGCGACCGCCTTGGTGAACAAGCCGCTGGCCGCGGTGCGGGGCGAGCTCGGCGAGGCGTGGGCCGTCGCCCGCGCGGTGGCCGCATACCGCCGATCGCTGGTCGCACTGTCCGAGGCGACCGACCCGTGGCCTGTTTCCGACGGCTGGACGACCCCGGTCGCGCTGGTGCACGGGGCCGGTCACAACGGCAGCGCGTGGGCCCGTTGGGAGCCGGGGCTGCATGCGGCCGGGTTCCATCGACTGGTCGCGCTCGAATACCGCATCGGCGAGCAATCGGTCCCCGCGCTCGCATCCGACCTCGGGCATCGCCTCGAGCGGGTGTGTGAGCGCGCCGGCACCGACCGTGTACATGTTGTCGGGCACAGCCTCGGCGGATTCGCCCTGCGGGTTTGGCACGACCTCATGGGGGGCGACGCCACCATCGGGGTTGCGGCAAGCCTGGGTTCACCACAGCGCGGCCTCCCGTGGATGCACCTACCCACGACGCCTCGGGTGTTTCGCGACCTCGCGTCGGGGTCTCCGCTGCACCGGCAGCTCGACGCCGTGAAGCGGCCGAACCACGACCGGTGGACGACCATCGCCGGCAGTCGCGATCGCCTCATACCACCGAAGTACGCCGGGATCCACGGTTCGCCCACGATTGTCGTTCCGCACATCGGCCACCTCGGATTGCTCTATTCGCGCTCGGTCGCGGGTCAGGTGATCGTCGAGCTCCTCGCGGCCGAGGAAGCGGCCGCGGTGCAGCTGGTGAGTTAGCCGCATTCCCTTCCAGCGTTGGTGCACAAGAGGGGTCTCTCTCCGCCGGTTGTGCACCAACGCTGCAGGGGCTGGTTGACTGAGCGTTCATGGAGGTCGGCGCGGCGCGCGAGACCGACACCGGGCGCTTGGACGTCGATCGGGAGACGCCCGTCGACATCGTGGTGGCGACAGTGCGCGCCTGGATCGCCGAGCACGTGCCTCGTGCCTGGCGGGACGCGGCGGCGCACGGGGGCGCGGCCGCGATCCGAGAAGTGCGATCCCGTGCCGACTATGAAGCCTGGTATCCGGAGTTCAGTGCGTCCGGGCTCGTCGTGCCGACGTGGCCGGTCGCATACGGCGGCCTCGACCTCACCCAGACCGTGGCGCGCGCCCTCGAAGCCGAGCTGCGCCCGTACAACCTCGGCCGCCTCAACCCGCTCGGCCTGAACCTCGCCGCGCCGGCCCTGTTCGCGCACGGCACCGAGGAGCAGCGATTGCGTTTCCTGCCCCCGATCGTCTGCAACGAAGAAGCGTGGTGCCAGCTGTTCAGCGAGCCAGGCGCGGGCTCCGACCTCGCGTCGCTGGCGACGCGAGCCGAGCGCGACGGCGACGAATGGGTGGTGACGGGCCAGAAGGTCTGGACCACTTGGGCGCACCTGGCCGACTACGGCGTACTGCTGGCGCGCACCGATCCCGACGCGCGCAAGCACGACGGCATCACCTACTTCCTGCTGCACCTGCACCAGCCAGGTGTGGACGTGCGCCCGCTGCGTCACATCGGCGGCGAGGTCGACTTCAACGAGGTGTTCCTCGACCAGGCGCGCGTCCCCGACGAGCAGCGGGTCGGCGGCGTGGGCGACGGCTGGCGTGTCGCCAAGGCCACGCTCTCCGGGGAACGCCAGATGGTCTCGGGGTCGGGCTCGGGCGGGGTCGACCGCATCGGCGGCTCCGGCGCCGGCCACTTGCTGCGGCTGGCGCGCCGCGCACCTCGCGACCCGGTCCTGCGTCAGGAGGTCGTGCGCCTCTACAGCGAGGAACGCATCCGCGACTGGACCAACCAGCGGGTCCGGGCTCAGCTCAAGGCAGGACGCGCGCCCGGACCCGAGAGCTCGATCGGCAAGGTGCACCAAGGCGAGCTGAACCAGCGCATCCAGGTCACCGCGACGAGACTCCTCGGTGCACACGCGATGGCGTGGGAGAGCGACGCCACCGAATACGTGCGGACGCTGCCGCACGAGCTCCGGGGCATGCTCCGCAGCCGGGCCAACACCATCGAAGGCGGCACGACCGAGGTCAACAAGAACGTCGTGGGCGAGCGAGTGCTCGGCCTCCCGCGCGAACCGGACCCGTGGCGCGGCACCCCCTGGCGCGACGTGCCGCGCAGCTGAGCGTCACGCCCGGCGCGCGAAGTACAGGATCATCACGATCAGCAGGATGACGACGAGCGTTCCGATGCCGATGTACATCTGTGCCTCCTCGCTCTGCGCCCAGCGTCCCCCCGTAGCGCTCGCCGCAAACGAGTAGGCGCTGATGCGTACCTGAGGGAGGAATGGTCGCCCTCAGGTACGCATCAGTCGTCAGAGCCGCGCTGCTACACCTTCTTCGGCAGGCGCTGGAGCCGGCCCCGGATGGCGCCAGCGGGGAAGTCGGCGGTGTGCACGTTGGCGACGAGATGGGCATCTTTGGTTCGCGAACACGGACGTCGAGGAGTTGATGGCCGACGACGAGGCTCAGGCCGACCGAATCGACGACGAGCGCGCCGCCGCGGTCGGGGCGACGATCGAGGCCGGCGCCGCCAGCCCCGACTAGCGTGCCGTACCGACCAGCTCCTCGAACAGTGCGTGATAGGAGCGCACCGCGGTCTGGAGCTCTTCGCGCGTGCCGTTCCCGTCGACGGTCTTGATGCAGATCCGGTGCGCCGTGCGGTAGTTGTGCACGACGTCCGGATGTTCGAGCGAGACGTCGGTTCGGGTGTCGAACTCCTCGACCGGATATCCGCACTCGTACATGACCTCAGTGATCAGCTCGTCGGCGTCCACCACCGCGGCACGGGGAACGTGGCGGAACCGGCGCTGGACGTCGGACCACTGCACGCGGTACCGCGCCCGCGCGATCGGTCCCAGGGCGCGGATGTGGACGTCCTCGGGCACGGCGTCGTCGTCGGCGTCACTGGGGACGGGCGTGTCGGCGATGGCGGCATCGATCGGGCCCGGAAGTCCCGGTCCTCGATTCCGGAATCTGGTCCTGAGCGCCGGAACTGTCACCGCGACGATTCCCGCCGCCACGATCGCGAGCCACACCCAGAGATCCATGCGCGCCCTCCGCCGCTCCACCCCGCCGGTTCAGCGAGTCCCTCTACCCAGCCTGCACTCGGGCGAAACGCGAAATTTCGCCGAAGTCGTGAGCCTGGGTGAGCGTGGCGCCGAGTCCGAGCGCGGGCTGACCTGCTATGCGCTGCGCGCGTGGGATGAGCGGGTGTCGTCGACGTCGTCGAGCTCGGCCAGCCGCTTGGCCATGCACGCGAGGAGCTGCGCCGACAGCTCGGGATGTCGTTCGAGCAACGAACCGAACTCGCCCCGGTGCAAGACCGCGATCGAGACCGGTGTCTTGGCGACGACGGTTGCGGTGCGGGGGCGGTTGTCGAGCAGCGCGATCTCGCCGAAGTAGTCGCCAGTGCCCTTGGTCGCGATCACCTGGTCACCGCGGCGGATCTCGACCTCGCCGTCGAGGACGATGATGAACTCGCGGCCGCTCTCGCCCTCCTGGGTGAGTGCCTTGCCCGCCGGCTCGTCGAGCGTCGTCATGAGGTTCGAGATCCGGGCCAGCTCCTGCTTCGAGAGGTCCTCGAACAGCGGCACCCGGCCGAGCTGCTCTTCGATCGTGGCGCGGTGATCCATGTCCTGTCCCCCTCTCACCGGCAGCCGCAGTCTGCCTGCGCCGCCGCCGGTCGGCAATCGCGCGCCGGTCAGGGGCTCGGGCGCGCCTGTTCGACCAGCCGGGCGGCGACGACCTTGCCGAGCTCGTTGCGCGGCAGCTCGTCGACGGGCACGAACCGCGCCGGCACCTTGTACGCGGCCAGGTGCTGGCGGCACAGTGCCTCGAGTTCGCCCGGTGCAACCGGCTCGTCGGCGACGAGGAACGCCCACGGGACTTCGCCCAACCGATCGTCGGGAACGGCGACGACGGCCGCGTCGCGCACCGCCGGATACAGGAGCAGCACCTCGACCACCTCGGCGGGGAACACCTTGAGCCCGCCGCGGTTCACCATGTCGGAGACCCGCCCCTCGATCCACACGAACCCGTCGGCGTCGATACGGGCGAGATCGCCGGTGCGCAGGAAGCCGTCCGGACTGAGCCGCTCGGTGAGCGTCGGGTCGCTCGCCCCGGCGGCGGTGGCGGGCGTGCGGATCCAGAGCTCGCCGACCTCGCCGGTGTCGAGCGGCTGCGCGGTTTCGTCGACGACGCGCAGCTCGACGTGCTCGTGCGGTCGCCCGATCGAACCCAGCTTGTCCTCGCCGTGCTTGCGCGCATCGGCAGCGTTCCAACCGACGACCTCGCCCCCGAGCTCGGTTTGTCCGTAGCCGTTGAGGACCACGATGCCGAACCGGTCGCGGAACCGGCGCGCTTGCAGCGGCGAGAGCGGTGCGCTCACGCTGCGCACGATCCGCAGCGGTGCGAGGTCGGTGACGCGCTCGTCGTCGGCCAGCATCGTCATCGCCGCCGGTGGCAGCACGACCGAGCGGATCTCGAACTCGGCGACGAGGCGGGCGAACTCCTGCGTGTCGAAACGCGGCATGAGGACGACCGGCGCTCCGACACGGAACGCGAACAGGACGTTGTAGATCCCCGCCCAGAGTGAGAGCGAGAGCGGGATGAGGTTCGGCATCGCGGGGCGATCGGGCGCGCCGGGACGCGCGCCGCGGATCTTGCTCACCACGCCGTCCATGAGCGCGAGGACGGTGCCGGCCAGCAACGGAACGGGCTTGGGGCGCCCGGTCGTCCCCGAAGTGAACTGCACGAACGCCACGTCGTCGCCGAGGGTGAGTGTTGCCGGGTCGGCGGTGCCCGTCACCTGCCACCCGCCGGCGCTCGGCGCGGCGGTCGCGATCCCGGAGGGAACCCGCGCGGGGTCGTCGGTGACCACGAGGGCGGGCCGGATGGTCTCCAGCACGCGGGCGAGCTCGTCGTCGGACTGTCGCGGGTTCAGGGGTACGTAGACGGCGCCGGCCCCGAGGACGCCGAAGATCGCCGCCACGGTCGACGCGTCGTTCGGCAGCATCACGCCGACCGGTGCTCGCGCCCGAACGCCCGCCTCCGTCAGCGCGACGCGCAGGGCATCGGCGTGGTGCACGAGCTCGGCCCGGGTCGTGCGGGCGCGGCCGTCGTGGACCAGCACCTCGTCGGGCGGGCCCGGCGCGTCGAAGAGGAGACCGGCGAGCCTGGACGACAGCATCGTGGACTCCGCTACAGGCCCGCGGGCCGGTTCCCGATGATGCCGTCCGCCTCGAGCCGGGTCAGCTCGTCGGGCCCGATGCCCAATTCACCCAGGACCTCGGCGTTGTGCTGCCCGAGCACCGGCGACGGCCGCCGCAGCCAGCCGCCGACGCCGGTGAACCGGAACGGCAGGGTCGGGATCTCGTGGTCGCCGGTCACCGGGTGGCGCTCGAGCTCGAACAGCCCACGGTGGCGCAGCTGCGGGTTGGCGGCGACGTCGCGTGACGGGATCACGACCGCCGCCGGTACCCCCGCGTCGCACAGGAGCTCGGCCAGCTCGTCGGCGTCACGACTCGCGGTCCCGGCACGGAGCTCCTTGTCGATGCGATCGTGCTCGGCGCGCCGGCCGTCGATCGCTTCGAGCCGGGGGTCGCGAGCCCACTCCGGATCGCCGAGCGCCGACCGCAGCGCGCGCCAGTGCTCGTCGGTCGTGACCGCGAGCGCGAGCCAGTGGTCGTTCCCCGCGCAGGCATAGATCCCCTGCGGCGCGGCGTACGGGCTGCGATGACCATCGCGGTGGGGCGCGGTCCCCGTCAACGAGAACTCGATGACCTGTTCGGCGGCGGCGTTCAGCGCCGCTTCCACCATCACCGACTCCACCAGACGACCGCCGCCACCGCTGCGCTCGCGCTCGCGCAGCGCGAGCAGCGTCGCGAAGACGGCGTGCATCCCCGCGAGCGGGTCGCACGCGCCTCGCACCAGCACCGGCGGGCCGTCGGCGAACCCGGTGACCCAGGCCAGCCCAGAGATGCTCTCCATCGTCTGCGCGAACCCGGTGTTGTCGCGCCACGGCCCGTCGAGGCCGAAGGCGGGCATGCGCACCATGACGAGCTCGGGGTTGACCTCGTGCAGGCGCTCCCAGCCCAACCCGAACTGCTCCATCACCCGCGGCGTGTAGTTCTCGAGCAGCACGTCGGCGGTACGCACCAGCCGCTCGAAGAGCTCGACTCCTTCGGGACGGCCGAGGTCGAGCGTGATCCCGCGCTTGTCGATGTTCACCGCGTGGAACAGCGGGCCCCACTCCCACCACTGATCGACGCTGGGCGGTCGGGTGGAGGCGTAGCGCATGAGATCGGGCCGGGTGACCGACTCGACCTTGATGACGTCGGCACCGAGCCCGCCGAGCGCGTGCGGTGCTGCCGGCCCTGCCCACCACGCCGTGCAGTCGATGACCCGCAACCCCTCGAGCGGGAGCCGACCGTCGCTGACGGGTCGCGCGCCGTTCCTGGACGACGCTTGCCGTGGCTGCCAGTGGACCGTGCCGGTGTCGGCACCGAGCGCGGGCGCGGCCGTGAACGGGCGCGATGCCGTGCCCGCGATGCGGAACGGGACCCGGGGCTGCACGAAGCGCCCGGAGGGATTGGGTACGAACACGTTGCGCTCTTTGAAGTGCGGAAACTGCGGGACCGTCGCGCCGTTGAGGACCGGCCCACTGGGGATGCGCAGGAGCGCCGCTGCATCGAGGATCTCGTCGGTGGTGTGCTTGGTGGTGTACTCGTGCACGCCCCGCAGGAACTCCTCGCGCCGCTCGAAGCGGACCTGCGGGCGGGCCAGCTTCTCGTCGGCGAGGAAGTCGGGGCGCTCGACCAGGATGCAGAAGTCCTGGAACTGCTGCGCGCTGTTGGTGGTGAACACCGCGTACCCGTCGGCCGTCGGCTCGATCGACGGGACCTCGATGCTGCGGCCGGTGCCCTCCAGCGGTGGCCACCCGAAGAACGACGCGAAGACCGACGGGTAGATGGACATGGTGACCGCCATACAGTCGAGCATGGCGACGTCGACGTGCTCGCCCCGTCCGGTCGTCCGGGCCCGCCGCAATGCGGCCAGCGCGCCGACCGCGGCGTAGGTGCCGGTGATCCACTCGCCGAGGCGCCCGCCGGCGGCGATCGGATCGCCGTCGGGGTAGCCGCGGAACCCGGTCGAGCCGCACCACGCCTGGAGCGTGAACTCGGTCGCGGGGCGGTCGGCCCAAGGGCCCTCGCATCCGAAGGGCGTGACCGTGACGACGACGAGTGACGGGTTCGCCGCCCAGGCGGCGTCGAGATCGACGGGAGAGCCGGCGACGAGGATGTCGGCGGCGGCCTCGAGCGCGGATGCCTCGCCGACGACGGATCGCTTCGACGTGTTGAGGAACTCGAACAGCGCGCCGTTACGCCACTCTCGCAGCGGATCGCCGCCGTCAGGCTCGACCTTCACCACGTCGGCGCCGGCGTCGGCGAGCAGCTTGCTGCAGTAAGGGCCCGCGATCTCGCTGGTGCGGTCGAGCACCCGAACGCCTTCGAGCATCGCTGTGACCCTACGCGATCGCTCCCCGGTCGCCTCCCCAGCGTTGGTGCAAGAGGCGGTCGTATGTCCGCCTGTTGTGCAACAACGCTGAGGAGTCTTTCGCCTGCCGCCCTTGACCGAGGCCGCAGGCTGGCGCCTGGAGCGATCCTCGTGACGCGATGGCACGTGCTTCCCGCAATCGCCGGGATGGTCGCGCTCGCCGGAGCGGCGGGCGCGGCATGCAGTGACGATGATGAGGGCGACTCGTCGCGGCGAAGGAGGCGGGACACGGGCACGTCGGTCACGACGACCACCGCGCCCGCATCGACGACGACCTCCAAGTCGCCGGACGCGTCGACCCCGGATTCGTCGACGCCGGAATCGCCGAACGTGGTGCCGAGCGGAGGGACGCCCGACGACATCTCGGCGATCAGCGAGGTCGTGGCCGCCGCCCAGCAAGGTGAGCTCGAGCCCGGTCAGTTCGTGATCGGCCCGATCGTGATCTCGTCCGACGGGCAGTGGGCGACCGCCGCCGTCGGGCCACCGGCCAACGACCCCACGAGGTTCCAGCCCGACACCGCCCTCCTGCACAAGATCGACCGCACCTGGACGATCTACCGCGAGGGCACCGCCGACATCGCGTGCGGCAGCGGGATCCCACCCGACGCGGCCGCGCAGCTCGGCGTCAACGGCAACTGTTAGCCGTCGGGCGCCGTCGAGGCCGCGGGGCCGCTCGGGTCGTCGCGCGCCGGGCGTTCGTGGCGCGCCGGGCGTTCGATGCCGGGGCCGAGGGCGGCGGCGAGGCGCTCGACCGCGGCGGACAGCTCCTCGACCCGGGTGTCGTCGGTACGCAACTGGTCCATGTGCGCGAGGTTCTGCTCGCTCGTCGACGAGAGCGGGCTGTCCGAGACGGCGGCCAAGCCGCTCGCCCGCGACACGCTCGACGCGACGCTCTTCGGCGTCCTACCCGGCTGACGGCGGCTGTCGGCGCCACGAGCGCCGGTTCTACGATCACGGGATGGCGCTGCCCGCCCCTGCACCGGACCGCACCTGCGTGGTCACCGGCGCGTCGTCGGGCATCGGCGCCGACATCGCCCGTGAGCTGGCGGGACGCGGGCACGGCGTGACCCTGGTCGCCCGCCGTGAGGACCGCCTGCGCGCCCTCGCGGACGAGCTCGCATCGGGCAAGCAGGTGCGCGCCGAGGTGATCGTCGCCGATCTCACCGACGACGGCTCTCGCCGCCGGATCCCGGCCGAGCTGGCGGAGTGCGGCCTCGGGGTCGACGTGCTCGTGAACAACGCCGGCTTCAGCACGACCGGTCCGGTGTACCGCGGCGATCCCGACCGCGAAGTCGCGATGATCCGCACCGACGTCGAGGCGGTCGTGCATCTCAGCAGCCTCGTTCTTCCTGCCATGGTCGAGCGCGGCAGCGGTGCGATCCTCAATGTCGCGTCGACGGCGGCGTTC
>JAPSGP010000328.1 GCA_031177445.1 Acidimicrobiia bacterium | reverse complement strand
CCTCACTCGTCCTCCTCGAGCCGACCGTCGTGCAACCGCAGCCGGCGCTCCGCCCGCATGCCCGACGGCGCGCTCGACGCGGTGGTCACGAGCGCCTGTGCGCTCGGAAGGTGCTCGATGAGCGCGCCCGCCCGCTGCGGATCGAGCTCACTGAACACGTCGTCGAGAAGGAGCACGGGCTCGCTCCCGGTGATCTCGGCGCACAGGCGGTGCCCTGCCAGGCGCAGGCTCAGCGCGATGGTCCGCTGCTCACCCTGCGAAGCGTGCTGCCGGGCGTCGAGCCCGTCGAGCCGCAGTCGCCATTCGTCGCGGTGCGGCCCGACCAGGGTGACGCCGCGCTCGATCTCGGCCGTCCGGTTGGCTCGGAGCGCCGCCCCCAGCAGCTCCTCGATCCCATCGACGGGCGGCGGGCCCTCGGCCCACTCGGCCTCGTACATGGCGTCGATGTGGCCGTGCCCGCCCGCGAACGACTCGTATGCCCGCCGGACCTCCGGCGTGAGGCGCTCGACGAGGCGGAGGCGTCCCCGGACCAGCTCGCCGCCCGCCTGTGCCAGCTGTTGGTCGAACACCTCGAGGGTCGACTCGGCGTCAGGCCCCCGGGCGCGCTGACGGAGGAGCGCGTTGCGATGCTTCAGGACCTTCTCGAAGTCACTGCGGGCGGCTTCGTAGCGGGGCGTGATCGCGACGAGCAGGTCGTCGAGGTATCGCCGCCGTTCCGACGGTCCGCCCTTCACCAGGTCGAGGTCGTCGGGCGAGAACACGGTGACTCGGACCAGGCCGAGCAGGTCCCGGGTGCGCTTGAGCGGCTGACGATTGAGCCGGACCCGGTTGCGCCCGGCGGCGTGGATCTCGGCTTCGAGCAACTGCTCGCGATCGTCGCTGTCGACGGTCGTGCGCAACACCGCCGACGCACTCCCGGTGCGCACGAGCGCGGCGTCGGGGACGCCCCGAAACGAACGTGCCGAGGCGGCCCAGCCGATGGCCTCGAGCAGGCTCGTCTTCCCCTGGCCGTTCGCGCCGCTGATCAGGGTGACCCCTGGAGCGAACCGGACGTCGATCGACTGGTAGCACCGGAAGTCCGACAGCGCGAGCTCCCGGATCGCGCTCACGCGATGCGCACCGGCATCAACAGGTAGAGGAACTCGGTGTTGTCGGTGCCCTTCAGCACGGCCGGCTTCAGTGGCTCGATCGACTCGATCACGACCTCGTCGGAGCCCACCGCTTCGATGCCCTCGAGCAGGAACTGCGAGTTGAACGCCACGGTGAGGTCGGAGCCCTCGAACTTCGCCTCGACGACTTCGTGCGCCTCACCCACGTCCTGCGCGACGGCCGACAGCTCGAGGCCGTCGGCGCTCATCGCGAGCCGGATGGTGGCGGTGTCGCGGCCCTGACCGACGACCCGCACCCGGTTGATGGCGGCGCTCAGCTGGTCGCGCGAGACCGTGAGCCGGTTCGGGTAGCCCGTCGGGATGAGCTGCTCGTAGTTCGGGAAATCGCCCTCGATGAGCCGCGTCGTCACCGAGGTCGCGCCCACCCGGAACACGACCTCACGCTCGGCCAGCACGACCTCGATCTCCTGCCCGCTGAGGAGCCGTTGCACCTCGCTCAGACCTTTGGCTGCGACCAGGACCTTCTGGCCCTCGGCGAGCATGCTGACGCCCTGGAGATCACGCACGGCCAGGCGATAGGAGTCGGTCGCCACGAGCCGCAGCCCGTTCGGTGTGGCCGTGAGCAGTACGCCGGTGAGGATCGGACGGGCGTCGTCGCGCGACGCCGCCGGCACCACCTGCCGGAACGCGTCGGCGAGCGACCCCACCTCGACCTTCACGCCCGACCCCTCGGGTTCCGACAACCGTGGGAAGTCGGCGGCCGACAGCGTGCGCAGCGACGTCCGGAATCGGCCCGACTCGAGCAACGCCTCGTCGTCGCGGAACTCGACGTTCACACCGCCCGGGTCGAGCTTGTGCACGATCTCGGAGAACGGGCGCGCCGGCACCACCGAGCTCCCCGATCCGTCGCTCTCAGCCGGCGCCACCACTCGAATCGTGAGCTCGAGGTCGGAACCCACGAGCTCCACTTCGTTGGGCAACAGCGCCACACGCAGCCCGGACAGGACCGGGAGCGCTCCGGTTCGTGAAGCGACCGCACGCTGGGCGACGGTGATCGCGTCGGCGAGGGTGTCGCGCTCGCAGCGAAACTTCACCGCACTCTCCTTCTACAGGTCTGGAACATCTTCATAGTCGTTGTAGTAGGTCCTGTGGATTGGGGATGACACCCTGTTGTAGCCGGTCAGACGGGGTGTGAGCGTCCACTTGATTTCCACCGGCTTCCACAGCAAGCGCCCCGGGGTGGGAATCGGGTCAGGCTTGTCCCCAGCGGGCACCCTCGGGTGGGTGCTCGTCCACAGTGTCATCCACTGGTGCCGAGCTTGATCCGGGCGATGAGCTCGTTGACCTGGTCGAAGGTTGCATGGCGCTCGTTCATCTGCTGCTTGATCTTCTCGACCGCGTACATGACCGTGGTGTGGTCACGGCCTCCGAACTGCTCGGCGATCCGGGGGTAGCTGTAGTCGGTCAGCTCGCGGAACACGTACATCCCGATCTGCCGAGCCGTGACGAGGGGGCGGCGCCGGCTCTTGCCGCAGAGGTCGTCGACGGTCCAACCGAACATCTTGGCGGTCTCGTCGAGGATCAGCTCGGGGGTGATCTCCCGGGGACGCATCGGCGAGAGGAGGTCGGCCAGCACCTGGCGGGCGATCTCCTCGGTGAGGGGTGCGCGGTTCAAGCTCGAGTAAGCCGACACCCGGATGAGCGCGCCCTCGAGCTCGCGGACGTTGTCGCGGATGTTGCTGGCGATGAAGGCGACGACGTCGTCGGGGATGCCTTCGAGCTGCTCGGACTCGGCCTTCTTGCGCAGGATGGCGAGGCGGGTCTCGAACTCGGGCGGCTGGATGTCGGTGATCAGCCCCCACTCGAAGCGGCTCCGCAACCGGTCCTCGAGCGTGGCGATCGATTTCGGCGGGCGGTCGGAGGAGATCACGATCTGCCCGCGCTCGTTGTGCAGCTGGTTGAACGTATGGAAGAACTCTTCTTGGAGCTCTTGGGTGCGTTCGAGGAACTGGATGTCGTCGATCAGCAACACGTCGAGGTCGCGGTAGCGCCGCTTGAACGCGGGCATCGCCTTGGTGCGGATGGCTTCGACGAACTCGTTCATGAACGTCTCGGTGGAGACGTACCGCACCCGCTTGTTGCGGAACACCGCCTGCACGTGATGACCGATGGCGTGCAGCAGGTGGGTCTTGCCGAGCCCGGCCGGCCCGTAGATGAACAACGGGTTGTACGACCGGGCGGGCGACTCGGCAACCGAGAGGGCGGCGGCGTGGGCGAAGCGGTTCGACGCGCCGATGACGAACTGGTCGAAGGTGTAGCGAGGATTGAGGTTGCCCGAGGCCCACGACGACGGGTCAGGCGGCGGAGGGAGCAGCATCGAGTCGTCGATCGCGGGTGGACTGTTCGGGGCGGGGGCGTGGACGGGCTCGTCGAGGCGGGCCTCGGTCTCGACCGTGAGCTCGACCTGGAGCTGCTTGCCGGTGATGTCGCGCAGCGTGTCGCTGAGCATGCCGGTGTAGCTCGAGCGGATGCGGTCGGCGGCGAGCGTGCTGGGCACCGCGAGGGTGAGGACGTCGCCGTCGAGCGCGACCGCGTGGACTCCCTGGAACCAGGTGCCCCAGGTGGCGGGCGAGAGCTGCGAACGGAGCGCGGACGCGCCGTGGTCCCAGACCTCCGCTGCTGTGACACCCAGGTTGTTGTTGTCCACAGGCCAGTCCACAGATGTGGAGAATTGAGGGGCTGCTGGCTCTCGGTGCTACTTTCGCTCTCCCTCGCTCCTCGCAACGGCCTCGAGGGCGGGCTTCCCCGGACCCAGGCGGGATCAGGCCGCAACAGAAGGCCCCGAGAG
>JAPSGP010000327.1 GCA_031177445.1 Acidimicrobiia bacterium | reverse complement strand
CGGGCAAGCGACAGCGCCGCCAGCGCGGCACTGCGGGCCGCAGCCTGTCCCGAGGCCGCGAGCCGCTCGCCGGCTTCGTCGGCCAGCTCCTCGACCGTGTCCACATCGAGCCAGTCGACGATCAACGAGTAGCCGGTGTCGTGCCGCACGATCCGATCGCGTCCCAGTACGCCCCGCAGCCGGCTGACGAGCACCGCCACCTGGTCGGCGGGGCGCGCCGGAGGTTGCTCGCCCCAACAGGCTTCGACGAGGCGGTCGACGGTCACCGGCTGGCCCCGGCCGAGCGCGAGCGCGCGCAGCAGCGTGCGAGCCTTGCGGCTTCCGAGGCGTTCAGGCGCTACACCCTCGATCTCGAACACACCCAGGACATGCACGCGCAGGTTCGCGGGCGCGACGGCGCCGCCCGTTCGGATCGGTTCTCCCGGTCGCGTGCCTGCTCTGGTGCCGGTCGTGCGCTCGACGTTACCGGTCGGGCCGGACGCGGCCGGTGAGCACGAGCAGCGCCGCCGCCATGGGCTCGGGGTCCGGCCCGACCGCGGCGCGCACCGCTTCGAGCACATCCGCGCGCCGGCGATTGTCCAGGCCGTCCATGAACGTCGCGTAGGCGGGCGTGCCGAGACGCCACGTCACGATGCCGTCGGCGGTTCGCACGCCGGTGTCGACGGTGTGCTCGCGGACCGTGACCTCCGCCAGTCCGGCCGAGTCGGCGACGGCAACGAGCCGATCTGGGGACGCTGTGAGCGGTTCGACCTCGCGCTTGAACGTGTCGTACCACGCGGGTCGTCGGAACCCGAAGTCCGTCATCACGTCCTCGACCAGGTGCTTCGCCGGGATTTCCCACCGGCCGTCGAAGCCGATGGTCATCACCGCGCCCTGCTCGCGAACGACACGAGCGCACTCGCGCAGTGCTGCCGCCGGCGTCGGGATGTGCGAGAGCACGAAGCCACCGATCGAGACGTCGAAGGTTCGGCCGCGGAACGGAAGTCGAAGCGCGTCTGCAGCAGCCGCGGGCGGACGGCGATCGCGTTCGGCGGCGAGCATGTCGAACGACAGGTCGGTGGCGGTGACAGCTGCATCTGCACCCTGCATGACTTCCGTGGTCGCGCCGGTCCCCGCTCCGATGTCGAGCACACGCGCGCCAGCGAGTGGGATTGGACAGTCGTGGACGAGCGGCGCCGCCAGCGCGCGATATATCGCGCTCGGTCCGGCGGCCCACGCGCTGGCGGACCCGCCGTAGGCGGCGCCGACGTCGAAGCTCACCGCAGGTGGCGCGCCCCTTGCAACGCGCGCTCCTCCCACCACCCGAGCTCTTCGGCGTCGCCGAGCGCCTTCTCCCAACCGAACTGCACGAACGCGCCGAGCAGGCAGAGCGCCAACTGGGTGTCCCACCACGGATCGGTGTCGATGCCGTGACGGGCGAGCGCGGTGCGGTAGGCATCGGTCGCGTCTTCCTTGGTGTGGCCGACCGGCAGCCGAGCGCGATTCAGCGCCAGATACCAGGCGAAGTCGGCACACGGTGGGCCGGCGCCCGGAACCGCCCAGTCGAGCAGGATCGTTCGGCCATCCGGATGCGAGCCGAGGTTGCCGAACTTCCAGTCGCCGTGCAGAAAGGTCGTGGGCGTCGTGCTCATCGCACGCACGAGCGGCCCGACGTCCCGGACGAGAGCGAGCACGATCGGGGCGGCTCGGGGCGCGACCATCGGCAGGCGGCGCCACCCTTCGCCGATGACTCGGGGCACGGCCTCGCCGGTATTGCGCCGCGCCTCGCACTCGCTCACTGCGGGACAGAACTCCAGGTACCGCGTCTCGAGGCACGCGAGGCCAACGTGGTCGTCCCACCCCCAGAAGGTCGCGTGCAGCTCGGCCAGGTGATCGAGAAACCGCAGATGCTGCTCGATCGGTACGCGCTCGTCGCCCTCGGGCACCAGGTGCTCGCCCACGTCGCGCATCAGCAACAAGCCACCTCGGCCGCGCCTCGCCGCGGCAACGATCGCGTGGTCGATGGAGCTCGGGAGCTGGTCCAAGACGCCGGCCTCCCAGACGACGATGGGACGGCAGGAAAGATCGCCGGTGGCTCGCATGATCCAGTCGTCGTCGAGCGCCAGGTGCTTGAGCACGTATCGATCGCCGCCGATCGTCAGCCGCTCGAAGCGGGCCCCGGACTTGCCGTCGCTGTGCGCGAGTGGCTCGCGGGCGGTCGCAGCTGCGAGGAGGTCGTTCAGCAAGCCGGTCGCACGTTCATGCGTGCGCACCCTGGGCAGCCTCCTCCATCTCGGCGAGCAGCGAGGCGGGCCAGCGTCCGCCGCAGAACACCGTGTCGGCGACGATTCTCGCGTCCCGCACGCGCAGGCGGTGCAGGTGGTGCCCCGCGTGCGGCATACCGTCCTCCTCCCACGTGAGCACGTACTCGACGAGCTCTCCGTCGGGAAGCGGCGTCCGCTCGAGGGCTTCGAACCGGCTCGGGTGTGCGAACCATCGGGCGTACTCCGCCCGGATCGCCTCCGGCCCGCGGATCGAGAACCGCCAGTTCGGCACGGTCGCGTCGAGCACGGCGTCCTCGGACCACACGTCGGCGTCCGGGATCGTGGCGTGTCGGACTGCGGTGAGGAACGCATCGACCGGAGCGTCCGCCATGGCTCCTCCCAGGATTGTCTCCAGAGGACAACGTAGGGCGAGGGCCTTGCAGCGGCCTTGCAGGTGCCGTCTGCAGAGATAGCTTCCGGCGTATCGATCCCGACCTCTCACTCGCGCTCGAGCTCGCTGATGCTGCCGACGAGATCACCCGGTCTCGCTTCCGGGCGCGCGATCTGGTCGTGGAGACGAAGCCCGACCTCACCCCGGTGAGCGAGGCCGATCGCGCGGTCGAGCTCGCGATCCGGCAGCGGCTGAGCCGCGACCGGCCCGGCGACGCCGTCATCGGCGAGGAGTTCGGGGCCGAGGGCCACGGGGACCGACGCTGGATCCTCGATCCCGTCGACGGGACCAAGAGCTTCGTGCGGGGCGTGCCGATCTGGGCGACGCTCATCGCCCTCGAGGTGAACGGCGTCATGACCGTCGGGGTGGCGTCGGCCCCGGCGCTCGGTCGGCGCTGGTGGGCGGCGCGCGGCTCGGGCGCATTTGCAAATGGGGACGCGATCCACGTGTCGCGCGTCGCTCGGGTCGAGGACGCGCTGCTGTGCTACACGTCCAGCCCTTCCTTTGCCCAGTTCGGCAGGGGCGACCAGTTCCGGTCACTGAGCGCCCGGTGCTGGGCTGCGCGGGGCTTCGCCGACTTCTGGGGCCACGTGCTCGTGGCCGAGGGCTCGGCCGACATCGCGGTCGAGCCGATCATGAACCTCTGGGACAACGCCGCCATCCAGGTCATCGTGGAGGAGGCCGGCGGCCGGTTCACCGACCTCACCGGCGTGGCGACCGCCGACGGGGGCAACGCCCTCACCACCAACGGCCTCCTGCACGACGAGGCCCTCGCCGCGTTCGCCTGAGAGTTTGCGAGCGCGCGGTCAGAGGTCGAGCTTGGGGTCGAGGCCAAGCGTCACCTTGCCGATGTACTCGTAGGCCTCGATGGGGGAGTACTGCTGCATGAAGGGGCCGGCGCGCACGTCGCGGTACAGCCGCGACAGCGGGCTCGCGCTCATGTAGCCCGCGCCGCCGGAGGCGGTCAGCGCGCGGTCGACGACGTCGACGGCGCGCAGCTGGACGTGCAGCTTGCTCATCTGCGCCTCGGCCATGACGCGGTGCATCGTGTCGAGCGTCAAGCCGTCGGGCCCAAGGCCGTCGAGGACTGAGTCGGCAAAGGTCGTCGAGCGCTCGAGGCACGCCCGGGATGTCGAGAGGTCGACCTCGTTCTCGGCGATGACGCGTTGGATCGCGGCGCGCTCGGCCAGCGGCCCGGTGCTGGGCACCTTGCGCCGGGTGGTGACGAGCTCGACGGCGATCCGCTGCGCCGCTTCGGGGCAGAACGGC
>JAPSGP010000609.1 GCA_031177445.1 Acidimicrobiia bacterium | reverse complement strand
TGGGTTGCGCGAAGCGCGCTGCGATCTCGGCACACTGATCCCCGAAGAGAAGACAACGATCACCATCGACGCGACTCGCGCCACCGAGTACGAGATCTGGAACAGCGCCTGGGTCTACACCTCGAGTTACGACGAGAACTACGAGAACGACTACGCGTCGGTGCTGGTCGAAGGCGAGCCTTATGTGGGTGTCTGTGGAGGCGACGAAAGAGGAACGCCCTCAGCCGATCAGATCGTGGTCGGCCCGTGTGTGGCCGAGACCGCAGGCGGAGCCGACACGGTCGACGTTCTTCCACCGAGCACCGGCGACTCGACCGTGCGCGCCGGAGCCGGCGCCGACACGATCAACGTGAAGATAGCGATCGGGTCCTCGACACGGCGCGTGATCGACGTCTCCGGGGGACGCGGCCGCGACACGCTCCGCATAACCGTCTCGCCGGGCGCCGGCAACGCCACGATCCTTCTCGACGGCGGTGCGGGAGGCGACACTTTCGAGGTCGATGCGCCGGCAGGGTCTCGCAAACTCCGCATCGTGATCAGCGGAAGGGACGGCAACGACCGCGTCCTGTGGAGCGGTGCGAACGCCACACCGGGCGGGCGCTACCCCGGATACAGGGCGTTCGGCGGCTCGGGCATCGACCTGCTGCAGGGAGGCCTCGGCCACGACGTCCTCGGCGGCGGGTCTGGTGGCGACCGCCTCTACGGAAACCTCGGCAACGACACCCTGCGCGGGGGCCGGGGCTACGACGTGTGCCGGGGCGGACCGGGGAACAACGTCGTCAAATACTGCTAGCCCGCAACGGCGGGCGGAACATATAGGGATGACCGTCCCCCGGACGCATCCCACGATGCTCCCGCCCAGCGCTCCGGGCGGAGGCCGCGATGAGCTCGTCGATCTGTTGCGATCGCTCGCGACCACGACGGTGGTGTTGTGGCACTGGGTCTTCACGATCCTCGTGTGGCGCGTAGACGGTCCCCATCCCGATAACCCCATCGGATACGTGTCGGGGCTGTGGAGCCTCACATGGGTCCTCCAGGTCATGCCGTTGTTCTTCGTCGCCGGCGGCTTCGTCCATGCGCGCGCGTGGGCCCGGGATCGAGGTCGCCCCGGCGCGTGGGCGACTTTCATCAAACGACGCGCGGTGCAGCTGGGCGTCCCCGCGCTCGTGTTGATAGCAGTCGTCGCGGGGGCCGGAACCGCGATAGCCGTCCTCCACGACGGCGGCGACCCGTGGGTGACCCGGGCCGTGCTGTTGGTGCTGTCACCGTTGTGGTTCTTGATCGTCTACATGTGTCTCGTCGTCACTGTGCCGATATGGGATCGACTCGATCGCCGCTGGGGTTACCTCGTTCCCATCGGGCTCGCGGTCGCCACCATGGGTATCGACCTCCTGCGGTTCCGCTTCGGATATCCCGAGCTCGCATGGTTCAACATGGTGTTCGTGTGGGGTGCCGCCCACCAGGTCGGCTGGTCGTGGGAACGCCTACGCAACGCCCCGTTCCGCTTCGGTCACGCGCTCATGTTGATCGGCTTCGCCGGACTCGTCGGACTAACCAACATGGGCCTC
>JAPSGP010000608.1 GCA_031177445.1 Acidimicrobiia bacterium | reverse complement strand
GCAGGTGAGGGCATGGATCGCCGCCATGCTCGCCCTTGCGTACGACGCCCGACTCGCCCGCCGCACGCGGCTGTTCCTCCTCGAGCGGCCCACTCTGATGACGGAGCATCCCGAGCACGTCGAGCGTTGCGTGCGGCTGTTACGGGAGCCGCTGGAAGAGGCGATCGCGGCGGGGCGCGCCGGGGGCGAGTTCCCAGGCGCGGAGCCGGTCGCCGACGCGCTCGCGCTGCATCACCTCTGTACGGGCCTGATGACCGACCGGCTCGACGGCACGAGCCAGCTGACGCGTGAGGAGAGTGTCACGCTCGCGTGCCGTTTCGCCCTGACCACCCTGCGAGGGACCTGATGACCCAACTCGTGAACAGCGCCGATTCCCACGTGGTGGAGCCGCTCGACCTGTGGGTGCAGCGGCTGCCGCCAGCCCTGAAGGACCGCGCCCCGCGCATCGAGGAGATCGACGGCGTGTGGCGCTTCGTCGTAGAGGGAATGCCCCCGCGCCGCATGGGCATGCCATCCGACGGGGACGGGGAGCGCGAGGAGCCGAGTTCGTCGTCGGGCTTCCGCCCCGGCGGGTCAGACCCCGACCTGCGGGCCAAGGATCTCGACGAGGACGGCGTGTGGGGCGAGGTGCTCTACCCCACGATCGCGCTGTTCGGGTTCATGATCCCGGATCCGGAGCTGCGCTGGGCGAGCGCGCGTGCCTACAACGATTGGCTGGCGGAGACCTTCGCGGCCGCGTCGCGCCGGTTCGCCGGCGCTGCCATGATCCCGGTGCAGGAGATCGACGAGGCGGTCGCGGAGATCGAGCGCGTTTCGGCGCTGGGCCTGCGATCGATCATGCTGCCGATGCAGGCGCCCGCCGATCTGCCGTACAACCTCGATCGCTACGACCCGGTGTGGGCGGCGGCGCAGGCGCACGGCATGCCGGTGAGCTTCCATGTCGGGACCGGCTCCAGCCCGTGGACCGAGCGCGGCCCTGGTGGGGCGGTGATCAACTACGTCGAGGTTGGCCTGGGTGCGCAGCGCACGTTGGGCTACCTCGCCGCGTCCGGTGTCCTCGAGCGCTTTCCCGAGCTGCACGTCGTCATGGTCGAGTGCGGCGCGGGCTGGCTGGCGTGGCTGCTCGAGCGCATGGACGAGGCGTTCGAGGAGCACGCGTCATGGGTGAAGCCGAAGCTCGCCGCGCCGCCGAGCTTCTACGTGCGCCGGCAGGGCCACGTGACGTTCGGCAACGACGCCGCCGGCGTCGTGAACCGCGGGTTCACCGGGATCGAGCCGCTGCTGTGGGCCTCGGATTACCCCCATCCCGAGGGGACGTGGCCGCACACGCAGGAGACCCTGCGCCGCATCTTCGACGGGGTGGACCCCGACGAGCGACGCCTGGTGACCTACGAGACGACAGCCCGGCTGTACGGCTTGCAGGCGTCCGGCGATTAGCGCGATGGGGGATCCCGATCGGCGCTACTTCTCGGCGGAGGTCGAGACGATGCCTCGCGCCGATCTCGATCGGCTGCGCGAGGAGCGCTTGCTCGGCGACATCCTGCCGTGGGCGTACCAGCGCTCGCCGCTGATCC
>JAPSGP010000326.1 GCA_031177445.1 Acidimicrobiia bacterium | reverse complement strand
CGACGTGTGCACGATCCCGACCAACCTCGCCGGCCACCCGGCGATGAGCGTGCCCTTCGGCACCGACGGCGAGGATCTTCCGATCGGCGTGCAGGTGCTGGCGCCGGCGCTGGGTGAGCCGGTGATGTTCCGCGTGGCCCGCGCGCTCGAAGTGGCGGCTGCTCAGTGAGCGAACGACGCCAGCGCCCGGTTCAGCACATCGGCCTGTTCCCACTGCAGGAAGTGACCCGCGTTCGGCACGACGAACGGTCCGACGCACCCCGGGAAGCCGACGCGGGCTCGGTCGGGGAACGAGCGCGGCACGACGTTGTCGTCCGGCCCGTAGAGGACGAGCGCCGGCACCGGGCACGGCTCGAACAGGCGTGGCGTGTCCTCCATGGGACGGTTGCCGAACGCGGTCTCGTAGCTCCCCCAGCTGGCGCGCAGCCGGTCGGCGTCGGCGAACGGCTCGGTCATGAAGTCGATGTCGCCGGCGGTGAAGTGCCCGGGTGCCGCCCAGAGCCGGTGCCCGTACATCGCCGCGATCCACGCCCGGCGCCGCGCGGGCGTATCGAGCTCGGCGAGCAGAGCGTCCGGTTCCTGACCCTGACGGCGGAAGTAGTCCGCCGTGGGCCGGGTCTCGCGCGGCGGATCGTCGGGCGGGATCCCGGCGGCGGCGAACAGCTCCTCGCGCAGGATCACGAGCGTGTTGAACGCGCAGACATGGGTCACGAAGCCCGGGAATCGGAGCGCGAGGTCATGGAGCACCACGCCGCCGAGATCCCCACCGACCACCGCGCATCGTTCGTGCCCGAGCACGCCGTACACCAGTGCATGCAGATCGAGCGAGTACGCCGAGACGTCGTAGAAGCCGTCTGCCGCGAGGTCGGAGTCGCCGTAGCCCCGCAGGTCGGGGGCGATCACCTCGAAGCCGGCGTCGGCCAAGGCGGCGATGTTGCGCCACCAGATGCGCTTCGTCTCGGGATAGCCGTGAATCAGCAGCATCGGGTCGCCGCCCACGCCTTCGTGGACGTACGCGAGCGACACTCCGTTGCGCACTTCGCTGCGCTTCACGGTGAACGCGTTCGCGTCGGGCGGCGCCATGGCGGGGGAGTCTGACATGACGACGACGACCACGGCGACGTGGGAGGCTGTGATCGGGCTCGAGGTGCACGTGGAGCTCGCGACCACCACGAAGCAGTTCTGCGGGTGTCGCAACGAGTTCGGCGCCGAGCCCAACACGAACATCTGCCCGGTGTGTCTCGGGCTGCCTGGTTCGTTGCCGGTGCTCAACGCGCGCGCCGTCGAGTTCGCGCTGCAGATCGGCGAGGCCCTCCATTGCACCGTGCCGGAGCACTCGCTTTTCCACCGCAAGAACTACTTCTATCCGGACATGCCCAAGGACTACCAGATCAGTCAGTACGACGAGCCGATCTGCGTCGACGGCTCGCTCGAGGTCGACGGCGCCAGCATCGGCATCGAGCGCGCGCACATGGAGGAGGACACCGGCAAGACGGTGCACGTCGGAGGTGGAGGTCGGATCCATGAGGCCTCACACTCGCTGGTCGACTACAACCGCGCCGGTGTGCCCCTGATGGAGATCGTGAGCCGCCCCGATCTCCGAAGTGCCGAGCAGGCGCACGCCTACGTGGTCGAGCTGCGTGCCCTCCTGCAGTCGATCGGCGTGTCCGACGTGAAGATGGAGGAGGGTTCGCTGCGCATCGACGCCAACGTGTCGCTCCGTCCCGCGGGCGGCGACGGGCTCGGCACCAAGGTCGAGATCAAGAACATGAACTCGTTGCGCTCGCTGCGCCACGCCCTCGACTACGAGATCGCCCGCCAGCATGAGCTCCTCGAGTCGGGCGGGCGGGTCGTCCAGGAGACCCGGCACTGGGACGAAGGCGCGGGGATCACCCACGGGCTGCGCTCGAAGGAAGAAGCCTTCGACTACCGCTATTTCCCGGAGCCCGACCTCGTGCCCGTGGCCCCCGACGCCGAGATGCGGGCGCAGGCACGAGCGAGCCTGCCCGAGCTCCCGGCGGCCCACCGAGCACGCCTGATCGCGGCCTGGGATATCGGAGAGGGTGAAGCCCGCATCCTCGTCGACACGTCCGGGCTGGCCGGGTACGCCGAGACCGCGGTTGCTTCGATCCAGCGCGGGACGGCCAAGGACGTCGTGAACTGGTGCACCGGCGACGTGCTCGGCTACCTCAACGAGGCCGGCCTCACGGCTGACGCTCTCCCGCTCTCGCCCTCCGGGCTTGCCGAGCTCGTCGACCTGATCGCGGACGGCACCTTGTCGCGCAGCCTGGCCAAGGACGTGCTCGCCGAGTCGCTCGCTACGGGCAAGTCGCCGAAACAGATCGTCGACGAGCGAGGGCTGGCGCAGGTGAGCAACACCGCCGAACTGACCGCGATCGTCGACCGCGTCCTCGCCGACCATGCCGACGCCGTGACCGAGTACCGGACCGGCGACGACAAGGTCCGGAAGAAGAAGCGCGGCTTCCTGTTCGGTCAGGTGATGACGGCGAGCGATCGCAAAGCCAACACGACCCTGGTCAACCAGCTTCTCGACGACCGCCTGAACGGATAACTGTCACACCTTTTTGCGCTTGCGCTCGCCGCCTAGGAGATCAGCCTCGCTGCAGGCCGAGCTTCGCGAGTAGGCGGTCGAGCAGCGTGTATGGGCGGGCCGGGTCGCCTTCGGGCGCGGGCTCGGTGGCGATGGCGCCGAGCGTTCCGACCAGGAACTCGGCGAGGCGGGCGATGTCGCGCGCGTGGAGGCGATAGGTCGCGCGGCACACGTCGGACTTCCACTCACTGAGCACCACCGATTCCTCGTCCGGGTGCCATGTGGCCCGCAGCGCGTCGCCGCGGTCGTCGAGCAGGATCAAGCGCCGTGACGGGAGGACTTCGACCATCGCCATCCTCCGAGTATGAAGGCGGCTCGACTTTCAGTCCATGGGGACGTTGCGGACGAGCTTCCCTTCGATGCGGGCAAAGATCTCGTCCAGGCTCTCGCCGGTGATGGTGAGGCCGTGGTTGCGCTGCCCGACGACCGCATGCCCGGGATCCGGTGATCCACGAACGAGCTCGGCGACCGCCCCCGCGAGCTCGACGGTGCCGCACGGGAAGTTGATCTCGGTCGCTCGCGTGCCCTCCATCCATGCGTGCACGTGGAGGATGGCTCCGACCTCGTCGTGTTCGCGATAGATCATCCAGTGCTCGATGGCGTCGACCGACACACGGTTGGGCTTCACGTCCGGCGGAACGCTGAGAATCATCGTGTCTCGGTCGGAGTCGTAACCGCGCACGAGCAGCACGTGGCGCCCGATCTCCCGCAAGTCGGACTTGTCGACACCGCTGGCACTCATCCAGAACTCGGGGCCGAGCGCTCCGTCGGGGGTTCGCCGCGCACTCACGTTGCCGTAGCTCAACCCGCCGATGCCGTACAGGAGCTTCACGTGCCGGAGATCGCGCGGCGAGAGGATCTCTTCGATCGGGAACGCCGCCGGGAGCAGGTCGAGGGCGGCGAGGCGCTCGCCGGCCCGGCGAATCTGGCGTGTCTTGTCGTCGCCGTCCCAGAGCTCCTCGGGGAGATCGCTGCGGAACTCGTTGGCGATCACGAGCCGCGACGAAGCCAGCGGTTCGATGCGTTCGAACACTGCGGCGAAGAACTCGGCGTCGTCACCGCCGTGTCCGACCGAGTAGGTGCCCTGCTCGAGCGTGACGAAATGCGCCGCGACTTCGCCGCCGGCATCCGCGCTGAGCATCACGCACAGGTTGGCGAGCCCGCGCACCAGGAGTGGGTACCCGGTCCGCAGCACGTCGTCGGGCGGCCCCCCGATGTCGGCCAGCGCGACGACGAAGGTCGGCGCCGACTTCCGGCGGTACGGCCGGGCCGCGTCGGGGTCGAGCTGGTGCAGGATCACCTGCACCTCCGGCCCGGGCGCCGCCAGCTCGTGGTAGCCCCGCTCGAGCATCACGCCGCACAGCCAGATGCAGTGGT
>JAPSGP010000325.1 GCA_031177445.1 Acidimicrobiia bacterium | reverse complement strand
GCGCGACTGCGCGCGGGGCCGCTGTTCCACGAACACGTTCTCGCCGCCCGTGAAGTCGTCGGGGGCGCTGAGCAGGATCGTGAGCTGCAGCGGGAAGGCGATGTCGCCGTACAGGTCCTGGTGGAGGCAGTTGTAGCCACCGGCTTCGTAACGCAGGATCAGCGGTGTCGGCTTGTCCTGTCCGGCGTCGGCGCATTGCGCCACGAGCTCGTCGAGCCGCTCCGGGAACACGCGATCGTCGAGGCGCTCTGCCCACCGGTTCGCGATCTGGGCGAGCGGGGGATAGAAGGATTCCCGGAGCTCCTGCACCGACGGCGGGAGCGGGTCGGCGAAGTAGCGGTACATGCCCTCGCCGAACGCGTGGCGGGCCATCACCACAGTGCTGCGGAACGCAGCCTCCTGCTCGAAGAGGTCGGCCAGGGCGCTGCAGTGTTCGGCATCGAGGAGGGCCGGCGTCGGCGCGTACCCCGACTGGTCCAGTTCGCGGGTGATCCCCGGCCAGTCGAGTCGCGCGAGCCGGGTCGCGATTTCCGTCATCACACGAGAGAACACCGCCCCGGCCGGTGTGGTTGCACCGGCCGGGGCGTATGTTTGGGGGGCCGGAAACGACTACTGCTGCTTGGCGTACAGGCGCATGGTGATCGGCGCGAACACCGCGAGGACCGCCGCCGACACAAGGAGCGCGATTCCGATGTCCCCGCCGGTGGCGTTGCCTTGCATGAGGCCCCGCACCGCGGTTACGACGAGGCTCACCGGGTTGTACTCGACGATCGGCTGCAGCCAGCCCGGCATCGTCTTGGGCCGCACGAAGATGTTCGTCGCGAACACGAGCGGGAACAGCACCGTGATGCTCATCTGCATGACCGATTCGGGCGTGCGCAGCTTGAGCCCGAAGATCACCCAGATGAACGACAGGCCCCATGCGAACGCGAGGAGCAGCACCATCGCTGCGAGCACACCAAGCACGCCCCCATCGGGGCGGAACCCGAGTGCCACCGCCAAGCCGAGGACGATGGCCGAGGCGATCGTGTAGCGGGCGAGGTCGCCGAGCATTGCGCCCATGAGCACGGACGGCCGCCAGATGGGCATCGAGCGAAAGCGGTCGAAGATGCCCTTGTGCACGTCGGTATTGATCGCAACGCCCGTGTACATGGTGATGAACACCACCGTCTGGACGACGATGCCGGGGGCAAAGAATTGGATGTAATCGCTCGGCGAACCAGACAGCGCGCCGCCGAACAGGTACGTGAACAGCAGCGTGAACAGGATCGGGAACATCGTCACGTCGAAGAGCTGCTGGGGCACGTGCTTGATCTTCAGCAGTGCCCGCCAGCCGAACGTGCCGACGGTCGACAGCACACTCGCGGGAGCCGGGCGTTCGCACGACGCACACACCGCTTGCACCGCGTTGATGGTCTGCTGGCGCGCCGTGGTGGCGGGCACGGTCGCGGTCGTCATGCCGCGTCCTCCTCGTCCTCGTCCGCGCGTTCGCGGGTGTCGTCATCGTCTTCAGGCACTTCGGCCGGATGGCCGGTGAGCGCCAGGAACACCTCGTCGAGGCTCGGCTGGCCGAGCGAGAACTCGCTCACCGCGACCCCGGCGCGAGCGAGCTCGCCCAGAGCCCCCGCCACCCGCTCGGGGTCGTCGACCCGCGCCGTGAGCGAGACGGGATCGGCCTCCAGGTTCACCGGCACGCCCAGGTTCGCGGTCAGCACCGACTGCGCCTCGGGGCGGCGATCGGCGTCGCCCAGGCGCACATGCACGGAGCCCGAGCCCACCGACGCCTTGAGCTCGGCGCTGGTGCCCTCGGCGATGACCTTCCCGTGGTCGACCACCGCGATTCGATTGGCGAGCTGGTCGGCCTCGTCGAGGTACTGGGTGGTGAGCAGCACGCTCGTGCCCTGGCCGACCAGCGCCCGCACGATCTCCCATACCTGGTTGCGGCTGCGGGGGTCGAGGCCGGTCGTGGGCTCGTCGAGGAACAACAGCTCGGGCGGGACCACCAGGCTGGCGGCGATGTCGAGCCGGCGGCGCATTCCCCCCGAGTACGTCTCGACCTGACGACCGGCCGCGTCGGCGAGCTCGAACGCATCGAGAAGATCGTCGGCGCGCGCTTTGGCCTGCGTCTTGTCGTAGCCGAGCAGACGACCCAGCAGCACCAGGTTCTCGCGGCCGGTGAGCTCGTCGTCGACGGAGGCGAACTGGCCGGTGAGGGACACCTTGCTGCGCACCGCGTCGGCCTCGGACACGATGTCGTGCCCGAGTACCTGAGCGCTGCCCTCGTCCGGCACGAGGAGCGTGGCGAGCATGCGGATGGTGGTGGTCTTGCCCGCGCCGTTGGGACCGAGGAACCCGTAGACGGTGCCGGCGCGGACCGCGAGGTCGACGCCGTCGACGGCTCTCGTCGAGCCGAACGTCTTCACCAGGCCGGAAGCCTCGATCGCGAGGGGGGACTGCGATCCCAGTCTCTGGTCCGACACGACACTTCCCTTCTGATTCTCGAGATCGGGGGGACCGTATTGCTTCAAGCGTGCTTCAGGTCAAGGACGGCCGAAGCGCCAGCCCCACGTTCGCAGGATTCGACTCACCGGCGCAGCGGAATTCATCGTTCGGTCCGGATTTTCCCGCCCGAGGTTCAACCACCGTAGTGGGCGTGATGTTCCTCCCAGCGCGCCCGCCGCCAGGTGACGGGCTTGCCGTCGAGCGATCGGCCCATGCGCTCCAGGCAGGTGTGCCAACCGGCGAGGGCCCGCGCATCGCCGCCCATCTCGGGCTCGGGCGTCAGCGTGTGCGTCAGCGAGAGCCGGCACCCGTCGCCATCCGGTTGCAGGTCCCAGCGCACGACCGAATCGGCGGAGCCGCCGAAGGTGTGCTCGAACACAGCCATCGGCTCTACCTGCAGCACCGTGTCCCGGGTCGTGAGGTACTCCGCACCGGCCACCTCGCTGATGGCCTCGACGAGCTCCGGCGGACCGGTGACCTCGATGTCGTACCGCCCGCCTTCGACGAGCTCGAGTACCACTATCCCCTCGCCGAACCACTCGGTGATCCGCTCGGGGCGAGTGAGCGCGTTCCACACGCGTTCGACCGGGTGTGCGAAGCGCCGCTCGAACCGCAGCACGTGCCGGCCGTCGCCGATCTCCTCGACGGTCCCGTCGGCCATCCGGTCCTGGGCGGTCGAGTTCGTGCTCATCGCTCGTCCTCCTTCGTCTCGGGGGTGTTGCGGTCGTTCTCGTCGAGGTAGCGCTCCAGCGCGTCGAGCCGGTCGGTCCAGAACCGGCGATAGGGGGCGAGCCACTCGTCGAGCTCGGCCAGCGGCTCGGGGCTGAGCGCGTACCAGCGTCTCTGCGCATCACGACGCACGTGCACCAGCCCGGCTTCGCGCAGGATCCGCAGGTGCTTCGACACCCCGGGCTGGCTCATCTTCAGCTGCCGGACGAGGTCACCCACGGAGCGCTCACCCGGGCGCAACAGGTCGAGGATGCGTCGGCGGTTCGGCTCCGCCAGCACCTCGAAAGTCGTGCCGGTCACGCCTATATATTGCCAACCAGCTATATGTCTGTCAAGCAATACTATCCGTGGTGCAACGGCCGCCGGTAACGTCCGCGTCCCGCGTGTGAGCCGACTCGTTCCGCCCCTGCTGCAGCCGCGCTCGACCGATGAGTACGCGCCGCTGCCGACGACCGACGCTGATCGCCGGGCGATCGGACGCTACGAACGCGGCGCGGTGCGGCAAGCGACTCGGCTCGGGCTGACCGTGCCGGAGTACACCGCCGATCGTCGGGCGACGGCCGCGACGCTGCTGGCGATCAACGAAGCCCATGGCGCCCGCTACTACCACGTGCCGCCCGAGGCGGCCGTCGACCTGGCGGCTGCGAACGAGGCCTTTCGTGCTGACGGGCCCGTCGTCGATGTCCAGACCCACTTCGTCGATCCCGGTCGCTGGAACAGTGCCGCGGGCGCGGCGTTGACCGGGTTCCTACAGATGGCCGA
>JAPSGP010000324.1 GCA_031177445.1 Acidimicrobiia bacterium | reverse complement strand
GTCTCCATGCCGGGCGCGAGGCTACGCCCAACCCACAGTGGCGACGGGGAGGACCGGCCGTGTCGGATGCCCGGCGGCGCCGGCACCGACCTTCTACCTACTCGTAGGTAGGCTACACCGCGGTGAGCCCTCGACCTCCGGAGACGTCGTGAATGTCGTGATCGCGGTGATCGCCGGCCTCGCCGTGACGCAGGTCTCGGTGCTCTGCACCACGGTGTACCTGCATCGCGGCCTCGCCCATCGCGCGCTCACCCTGCGCGAACCGGCGGCGTTCGTGTGCCGGTTCCTGCTCTGGATCACGACCGGGATGCGGCCGCGCGAGTGGGTGGCCGTGCACCGGCGTCACCATGCGTCCGCGGACACGCCGGCCGACCCGCACAGCCCGCGCGTCCTCGGGTTCTGGCGCGTGCAGCTCGCGAACGCGGCGCTGTACCGGCGGGCTGCGCGAGATCGGTTGACGGTGCGTCGCTACGCGCGCGACGTCCCGCACGACCGCCTCGATCGGTGGTTCTTCGATCACAGCCTCGTAGGCCTCGCGATCGGCATCGGCATCCTGTGCGTCGTGCTCGGGTGGCAGACGGGCTTGCTGGCGGCCGGTGTCCACGCGGTGAGCTACCTGATGCTGAGCGGCGCGATCAACGCCGTCGGGCACCGCTTCGGCAAGCGTCCGTACGACAACTCCGCCACCAACGTGCAGGCACTCGCACTCGCGACCGGAGGCGAAGGACTGCACAACAACCATCACGCCGCGCCCACGTCGGCGCGCTTTGCGCTTGCAGCCCGCGAGATCGATCCCGGATGGTGGGTGATCCGCGTGCTCGTGCGGACGCGCCTGGTGACGCTGCGCCACGACGACGTCAAGCTGAAGCAGGTCGCGTAAGCGCACTTGCGTCGCCCACCGGGATATATCCCCGGGTTACGACGCAAGAGTGCTCAGATCTGTGTCGGCGCCAGCGCTCGCATGGTGCTGCGGGTGTCGTCGGGGCCGGCCATGATCGCGGGCGCAGGCGTGGTCACGCCGTTGTCGACGTACTGCGCGACCCGGGCCCGGATGTCGTCAGGCGATCCGTGCACGATGAGCGCGTCGATCACCTCGTCGGGGATCGAGGCGGTGGCGGCGTCGCGATCGCCGGCTCTCCACGCGTCCCACATCGGTTGCAGCTGCTCGCCCCGACCCAGCCAAGCGTGGAAGGCGGCGTACACCGGGACGTTCATGTACGCAGCGATGGCCCGACGGCCGACGAACTGCACCAGGTCGCGATCTTCGGTCGGCAGCACGAAGATGCGCGCCACGATCTCCTTGTCCTCACCGACGTACGGGACGACCGTCTTCACGTCTTCGGGTGAAAGCCAGTTGATGATGGCGCCATCGCCCTCACGCCCCGCGAGCTTCAGCATCCCCGGCCGGAGCGCGGCGACCAGGATGGGCGGCATCTCGTCGATGCGCAGTCCGAGCCGGAACCCCTTCACGCTGAAGGTGTCGTAGTCCGCCGTGACCTTCTCGCCGGCCAGAGCAGCGCGCAGGAAGCGGATCGTGTCACGTACTCGCTTGTACGGCTCCTCGAACGGGATGCTGTTCCAGTTCTCGACGATCACGTTCGAGGATGTCCCGACCCCGAGCGCGAATCGACCAGGAGCCGCCTGGGCCATGCTCGCAACCGTGCTCGCCAGCGTGGCGGCGCCACGCGTATATGCGGGCACGATCGCGGTGCCGAGTCGCAGCGACGGTGCCCAGGCGGCGGCCAGTGCCAGCGGGGTGAAGGCGTCGGCGCCGCCGGACTCGGCCGACCACACGTCGGTGTAGCCGAGGGCCTCGAGCTCCTCGAACCACTCCCGATGCTGGTGGAGGGGCACGCCCTCGAACGGGACCGTGATCCCCCAGCGCGGTGGCACCGTCATGCTCGTTCCCCTTCCTCGGCTTCGCGATGGAAGCGCACGATCGCCGACTGGCTCGCGGTGCCGAGCAGCACCCCGTCCTCGGCCCAGAGGTGGATGAGGCCGTGACCGAACCCGTCTGCGACGGCATGGACGCGCACGTCGGCGAGGATCCACTCGGTCGGGTGTCGCTTCACGACCCGCAGCGTGTTGTCGAGGCTGTTGCCCCCGGCGCGCTGGCCCAAGCTCTGGCCGACGCCGAAGGGCACGAAGTCGCCCACGATCGCCAGGGCGGCGGCCGACATCTCGAGCGAGGGCAGCCGCACCCACAACGACGACCGACCGTCTCCCGGCGGACCGGGCAGCTCGTCGATGGGCCGCGCGCTCGCCAGCCGCATCTCGAGCCGATCCTGGATCGAGCCCCGATGCCGATCGAGCAATGGGCGAGGTGGTGAGTGCTCCGGATCAGGCACGTCGGGCCGGACGGCCCACGACCCCGTCATCGGGAAGTCGCGTTGCCCGAGCGCGGCCGTCACGGTGAAGATCTCCTCGCCGTCGACCGATCCGACGGCGCGCGCCTGCGACACGCGATGCCCGCGCACGATTTCGGTGATCGCGATCTCGACGACGGACGGCGGCCGCGCAAACGAGAGGTACTGCGCGGTGGCCCACACCAGTGGCCGTCCGGTGGTGCGCTCGAGCGCTTCGATGGACGCGCCGAGCCCGACTCCGCCGAAGAGCGTCCCCATCCCCGAGCACAGTTGACGGACCACCGGCAACTGCCACGCCCGCTCGTCGTCGGCACGCGTGAGTCCGAAGAAGGCGAGCGCGTCCACGCCGTCAATGTAGGCGGAGCGGCATTTAGCATGGCCCGCGCAGGGTGGGATCGGCCCTCGGAAGGGAGTCAGATGCGGACGCGGTTCTCGGCGCTCGTCGTGAGCGCGGTGGTAGCGCTGTCGGTTGGCATCGTCGGCGCGACCCCCAGCGCTGCCGACACCGAGCGTGAGGTCGCGGCCGGCGTGCGGCAGCCGTACACCAAGATCCTGAAACTCGCCATCCGCGACATCCAGGACTACTACAGCGGTGTCTTCCCGGAGGTCTACGGCTTCGAGTACGACCCCATCCCCAACACTCGCATCATCGCTTTCGACGAGAACACCGAACCCGGCGACTTCGGCGAATGCTCCGAGCCCGATGAAGGGTACGAGGACAACGCAAACAACGCCTTCTACTGCGTGCTCGACGACACGGTCCGCTACGACAACGGCACGCTGTTTCCCACTCTCTACGAGAACTACGGCAACAACGCGATCGCGATTGCCGTCGTCATGGCGCACGAGTGGGGCCATGCGGTGCAGGGCCGCACCATCCCGACCCTCGAGGAGTTCGTCAACACGCCGACCATCCTCAAAGAGCAGCAAGCCGACTGCTTCGCCGGCGCCTGGGTCGCGAACGTCAACGACGGCAAGAGCCGCTTCGGCCTCGAGCTCGATCCCGGCGACATCGACGCGGGGGTGTCCGCGATGCTCGAGGTGCGCGATCAACCGGGGAGTGCGGCGACCGACCCGGGCGCGCACGGCAGCGGGTTCGATCGGGTCGGTGCATTTCAGCATGGCTTCGTGAACGGCGCGGAGGCCTGCGCCCTGCTGCTTGCAGAGCCCCTGCCGATCGTGCAGGTGCCGTTCACGTCCGCGGTCGATGCCCTCCGCGGTGGCGACCTCCCATACGAGGACATCCCCGACGCGGTGGTGACGCATCTCGACCTGTACTGGGCCCAGTTCGAAGAGCTCCAGCCGTACGAGTCGGTGAGCGACATCGTCGAGTACGACCCGTCCCGCAGGCGCACGCTGCCCGCGTGCGAGAGCTACGGGCTCAAGCCGAGCAAGCCGAAGGCCTACGACGACACGGTCTTCTATTGCCCGGACACCGATGTCATCGCCTTCGACGGCGAGCTCATGGCGACCGTGTACGACTCGATCGGCGACCTCGGCGTTATGACGTTGGTTTCGAACGCGTGGGCAGAGGCGATCCAGGCCCGGCTCGACATCCGCGGGCGCCCGATCGACCTCGGCCTCCAGGCCGACTGCTTCAGCGGCTCGTGGACGGGAAGCCTTGGTGTG
>JAPSGP010000323.1 GCA_031177445.1 Acidimicrobiia bacterium | reverse complement strand
CAGGCGTCGTCGATCTTCGCCGGCACCAACGAGATCCAGCGCACGATCATCGGCGAGCGCGTGCTCGGCCTGCCGCGCGAGCCGAAACCAGATCATGCGAGCGGTTGAAAGTTGTCCGGGAAATAGCGGGTCCTTCTGTCGACTGCTCGCGGGAACGACGGCGCTAGATTCGTGACGATGGCGTCAGGTTCGGGGCCCGTGCGTTACGAGTCGATCCGGTACGAGGTCGACGGGCCGGTGTGCACGATCACGCTCGACCGTCCCGAGGCCGCGAACGCCCAGGACACCCGTCTTCTCGACGAGCTCGACGCCGCCTTCGACCGGGCGGGCGCCGACGACGCAGTGCGGGTGATCGTGCTTGCGGCCGAGGGGAAGCACTTCTCCGCCGGGCACGACCTCAAGGAGCTGGCAGCGAGCGAGCTCGCGGCGGTACGCGCCACCGCCGAAGGAAAGCTCGATCACGAGCAGACGATGTACTTCGACCGTTGCGTCAAGATCCGCGACTTTCCCAAGCCCACCATCGCGGCGGTGCAGGGCGCGTGCTCGGCAGCAGGTCTCATGCTCGCTTGTATGTGCGACCTCATCGTCGCCGCCGACGATGCTCGCTTCGGGAACCCGGTGCTGCGCATGACCGGTGCCGGGGTCGAGCTGCTGGTGGAGCCCTGGGAGCTCGGCGCCCGCAAGGCCAAGGAGTTGCTCCTGTGCTCCGAGACGCTCGATGCTGCCGAGGCCGAGCGGCTCGGACTCGTCAACAAGGTCGTCCCTCGATCGGAGCTCGCCGGCGCAGCGCGCGACATGGCGGACAAGGTCGCGCTCGTCCCACCGGTTACTGCGCGGGCAGTCAAGGACTCGATCAACCACATGCTCGACCTGCAAGGCCAGCGAGACTCCTGGCGGTACCACTTCATGGTGCACCAGTACGTCAGCAACACCGCCACCGCGTTGCACGCGGCCGAGGCCCGTCGCGACGGCGGCATGGAAGCGGTGAAGGCAGAGCAACGCGGCCAGCGCGCGCCTTCCTCATGACCTCGCCGCTCGAGGGCGTGCGCGTGCTCGACCTCGGGACGCGGATCGCGGCACCCTTCTGCGCCGGGCTGCTGGGCGAGATGGGCGCCGAGGTGATCAAGATCGAGCAGCCGGGCTCGGGCGACTTCATGCGAGAGATCGGCCCGTTCGTGCCGCCCGAGAAGGGCAGCGGTCCGGGCTATTCGATGTTCTGGGCAGTCGAGGGGCGCGGGCGCAAGAGCGTGACCCTCGACCTGCGCACCGAACGGGGCCAGGACGTCTTCCGGCGGCTGGCGGCGACGGCCGACGTCGTGGTCGAGAACTTCCGCCCCGGCACGCTCGAGCGCTGGCACGTCGGCCCCGGCGACCTCGACCCGCGACTGGTCGTCGTGCGCATCAGCGCCTTCGGTCAGGACGGGCCGTACGCGCAGCGGCCGGGCCTCGATCGCATGGGCATCGGCTACGGCGGTCTGCTCAACCTCACCGGCTACCCCGACCGGCCGCCGGTGCGCGTCGGGGTCACGATCTCCGACTACCTCACGGGCGTGTTCTCGGCCCACGCCGCGGTGTCGGCGCTGTACGCACGCGACGCCCGTCGCTCCGGGAAGGGAGCGGTGATCGACGCCGCGCTGTACGGGGCGGCCCTGCGCGTCCTCGAGTGGACCGTGGCGGCGTACGACCGCCTCGACATCGAGCGCCAGCGGGAGGGGAACCGGCTCGCCAACTCGGCCCCGCTCGACAACTACCCCACCGCAGACGGCAAGTACGTGTGCATCGTCGCCGGCAGCGACGCGAACTTCTCCCGCCTGTGCAAGGCGATGGACCGCCTTGACCTCGTGGCCGAGCCGCGCTTCGCCACGCTGGCTCACCGCGCCGAGCACGGCGACGAGATCAACGGCATCGTGGCCGAGTGGACCGCCGCGCACACTGCCGCCGAGATCGAGGACGCCTGCGTGGCGTGCGACGTTCCCGTCGCCACCGCGTACGGTCCCGCCGACATGGTCGCCGACCCACACTTCGCGGCGCGCGGTGACCTCGTCGTCGTCGACGACCCGGTGGTGGGCCCGCTTCGCCAGCAGGCGCCGTTCCCGCGGTTCGCGGGCGAGCCGCCGGCTCCGCCACTGGGGGCGCCGCGACTCGGTGAGCACACGCGCGCGGTGTTGTCGACCATCGCCACCGACACCGAGCTCGACGAGCTCGCCGCCGACGGGGTGATCTGATGGCGCGGCCGGTGCGAGAGGGCCTGTTCACCGAGCGCAGCGACGGGTCGATCCGCCTGCTCGGCGGATACTCGCCGACCAGCGGCAAGTACCACTTCCCCGTCCAAGAGGTGTGCCCGTACTCGGGCGCGGCCGATGTCGAACCGGTCGAGCTCGGGCCCGACGGGCACCTCTGGGCCTGGACCGCGGTCACCGCTCCCCCGCCGGGCTACCAGGGTGAGGTCCCGTTCGGCTTCGGCGTCGTCGAGCTTCCCGAAGGCCTGCGCGTCATCACTCGACTCGAGGTCGATGCGCCGAGCGAGCTCCAGTACGGGATGACGATGCGGCTCGTAGCCGCTCCGGTCGGCGACGACGTCGTCACGTACTCGTTCGAACCGGCATGAGCCGCGAGCGGCAAGGCGAGCACCGATGAGTGTCGAGATCGCTGGCGTCGGCATCCACCCGTTCGGCCGGTTCGAGGACCGCACGGTCACCGACCTCGGGATCGTCGCCGTGCGTGACGCGCTCGTCGACGCCGGCCTGCCTGCGGGGCCGCCGGCCCGGTTCCAGGCCGCGTTCTGCGGCACCGCGTATGCGGGGGTCGCGGCCGGTCACAAGGTCCTGGGCGCGCTGGGGCTCACCGGCATGCCGATCATCGACGTCGAGGCGGGCTGCGCCAGTGGCGGTGCCGCGCTGATGCTCGCCGCCGGCGCCATCCGCGCGGGTCAGTACGACTGCGTGCTCGTGTTCGGGATCGAGAAGATGCCCAAGGGCATCATCCGCTCGTCGTTCTTCGAGTCGTGGCGCGAGGAGGCGGGGCTCGCCGCCACTCCTGCCTACTTCGCACTGCGGGCACAGCGGCTGATGCGCGAGTCGAACGTCACCAAGCAGCACCTCGCTGACGTGGTGGTGAAGAACCGCGGCCAGGGCATCCACAACCCGAATGCGATGTTCCGCAAGGAGGTGGCCGCCGACGAGGTGCTCGGTTCACGGGTGGTGTGCGAGCCGCTGCACCTCTGGATGCTGTGCTCACCGAACGAGGGCGCGGCCGCGGTCGTGCTGCGCCGCGCCGAGGCCGCCGCGGCCGGGAACGTCACGCTCGCGGCCGCGGCCTTGCGCTCCCATCTGCCAGGGTCGGTGCTGAGCGAGGCCACTCCGCTGTCCGGTCTGACCGAAGAAGGGATCGATCCCGCCACCACGCTTGCCGCCCGCGCCGCCTACGAGGAAGCCGGCATCGGCCCTTCCGACGTCGACGTCGTGGAGTGCCAGGACACCGACGCCGCGCGCGAGCTGCTCTCGTACGAGGAGCTGGGACTGTGCCCGCATGGCGACGCCGCCAAGCTCGTCGACGAAGGCGCGACCCGCATGGGCGGCCGGCTGCCGGTCAACCCCAGCGGTGGCTTGCTGTCGAAGGGCGAGCCGCTGGGCGCATCCGCACTCGGTCAGGTGGTCGAGCTCGCCACCCAGCTGCGCGGCGCCGCCGGCCCCCGGCAGGTCGAAGCCGCGCGCGTCGCGCTCGGGCACACCGTCGGCCGCGGCGCCAACGCCTCCGTGGTGATCCTCGAGCGCTGACCCGAGCGTTGGTGCAGAAGCGGGGTCCATGTCCGGCTGTTGTGCACCAACGCCGTCAGGAGCGTCAGGAGGGTCACGCGCCGATTCGGTCGTTGTACTCCTGGATCACGGTGTCAGCCTGTTGCTTGGCGCTCTTCAGCGCCGACTTCGGCTTCTCGTTCTGCGTCAACAACAGCTCGTAGCCGCGCTTGACGGCGTCGCGTACGCCGTCGTAGTCGCT
>JAPSGP010000607.1 GCA_031177445.1 Acidimicrobiia bacterium | reverse complement strand
CCCGCGCCGGCGGGGGCGGATCCGCCCTTCGAACGAGCCCGGTGCCGACTTTGGATCGACCACGAGGTCCGGGGTGGCTGCCTGCACGACGAGCGTGCGCCTGGCATCTGCGGCCGCAACGTCGACCGTGAAACGAGTCTCGATGCCGCGCGACAGGATCTGGGGAACGGTGCGTTCGACATCGGGTGCAGCTCGAACCGAGCGCGCGTCGATGACGGTCGCGACGGCGAGCGCAAGTACCCCGGCCACAGCGAGTGGGAACGGCACGAACAGCGCGGAAACCGCGATCGCACCGAGGACGAACGCGGTTCTCGGCGATGGACTCATTGCGTGACTACCTCGGCACCGGCACGGAACCCAGGGCTGCTTTCACCGCGTCGTCCGGCCGGTACCGCTCGAGCTCCGCTTCCGGGCTCAGGATCAAACGGTGGCGCAATACGGGCGCGGCCATCGTCGCAACGTCGTCGGGGGTGACGAAGTCGCGCTCGGCCAGCCGCGCCGCAGCCTTGCTCGCGGCGAGCAGGTGCATCGCCGCGCGCGGGCTTGCCCCGAGACTCACGCTCGGGAGGTCGCGCGTGCGGCGGATCACGGCAACGAGGTAAGCCGCGACCTCGGGAGCGATCGACGTGGAGTCGACGAGCTCGCGTGCCGAACGCAGATCGGTGACCCCCGCTACCGCATCAACGTTGGCGAGCTGGGCCGGCTGCACGCCGCGGTGTGCGAGGTCCAGCATCGCCACCTCGGCCGCTTCATCGGGATACGTAACGTCGATCTTCATCGCGAAGCGATCGAGCTGAGCTTCGGGCAGGGGGTAGGTGCCCTCGTACTCGATCGGGTTCTGCGTTGCGATCACGAAGAATGGTTCCGGCAACGCGCGTGGTTCGCCCTCGACCGATACCTGGTGTTCCTGCATCGCTTCGAGCAACGCGGCTTGTGTCTTCGGGGGAGTGCGGTTGATCTCGTCCGCCAGCAACAGGTTCGTGAAGACCGGACCCGGTCTGAACACGAGCTCCCCTCCGCGCAACGTCATCGTGCCGGTGAGATCGGACGGGAGCATATCGGGCGTGAACTGGACGCGGTGGAAATCGAGGCTCAACGACCGCGCGAGCGCGTTCGCGAGCAGTGTCTTAGCCGTGCCGGGGACACCTTCGAGCAACACGTGTCCCCCGATCGTGAGCGCCGCGATGATCGTGTCGATCACCTCGCGCTGACCGACGACGACCTTTTCCACTTCGGAGGCGACGCGGTCGCGGAGCTCGGTTACCAATCCCGGCCCCCGAGTTTCGTCACCGCGCGCCCCACCGTCACGACGTCACCGCGCGAGCGACCGAGCACCGCCGCGATCTCCTCGTCGCTCAAGCCCAACGCTCGTCCCGCTCCTTCCAATGCGCGCTCATCCGAATCGGGTTCGAGACCGGCGCGCCGCGCGATCTTCGCTCGTGCCGCGGCTCGAACTGGGGCGACGACTTCGTCGGGCCGCCTGGTCCGGGCGAGTGTAGTGGCGAGCGCATCGACGTACGCCCTGCGTGGAGGAGGCAGGTCGCGTGCGTCGGGTTCGGGGGGGCCGAGACGTCGTCCCA
>JAPSGP010000085.1 GCA_031177445.1 Acidimicrobiia bacterium | reverse complement strand
ATGCCACGGGCGGCGTCGGCGATCGTCAGGCACGACGAGTACGTGTCGGACGCCGAACGCACCATCACGTAGGTCTCGCCCCCGCAGTCGGGCGCCGCGACGTCGAGCACGGCCGCGAGCGGCACCCCCGTCCACGGCACTCGTGGCTTCGACCACCCCCACACGCAGTGGACATCGACGATGTGCTCACTCCCACCGAGCGCGGCGAGCTCCTCGAGGGAAAGTGAACGCGGGTGACGAACGAGCCCGTCGACGGTCAACGCGCTCACGGTCGGGAACTCCGACTCGAGGTGGACCACCGGCCACTGCTCGGCCACGCGGTGCACTCGCCGGACTGCGATGGATGTCACGCCGCGTCCTCCTCGCCGGCGTCGTCGCTCGTGAACCGGTCGTCGTCGGGACGGAGCCGGAGCGCGACCGCCGCCGCGATGCGCTCGAGACCGACCCGCCGGAACGTGCTCGCCATCGGCTCGGCCGGACGGCGGAGCGCGACCCAGTTCTCCACCACCGCGACCACCGCGTCCGCGACCTCTTCCTCGAACAGCTTGAGCAGCGGGATGCCCACCGCTCCCTGCGCGAGGTCGGCGCCGAGCGAGAGCTGGTAGCCGACGTCGGTGCGCCCTCCCAGGCGCAGCTTGGTGCCGGTCAACCCGACGTCGGCGACCTGCTGGCGGGCGCAGGAGTTGGGGCAGCCCGACACCGCGATCGAGAAGTCCCGCGGCAGGTCGGGCCGGGCGGCGAGCGCGGTCTCCAGCGCCAGCGCCAACGGCTGGCTGCCGGTGATCGCCAGCGAGCAGAACGTGAGCCCGGGACAGGCGCGCACGTCGATGGAGCTCCGATCGCCCGCCGGGCCGTAGCCGAGCGCGGCGAGCCCGTCGAGCAGGTCGGGGACGCGCTCGACCGGCACCGAGCGCAACACGAGGTTCTGGTCGCGAGAGAGATGGACGGTGTTCCCGATCGCAAGCGCGGCGACGGCTTCGAAGGCGCCGGCGCTCATGTCGCCGAGCGGGACCCGCACCGTGACGGTGGCCAGACCAGGCCGCCGCTCGGGGCGAACCGTCTCGCACCAACCCGGTGAGGGCGCGAACGCCAACGCACGCTCGATGAGCTCGGGCGTCGCCGGCTCCACGGTCGGAACCGGCGGCTGCTCCTCGGCGCGCAGCTTGGCGAACCGCTTCTCGAACGCGTTGCGGAACGTGGGCTCGCCCCGCTCCTCGAGCAGGAACTTCAGCCGACCCCGCGCGACCTGCTCGATGCTGCCTTCGCCGCAGAACCATTCGACGATGGTCCACACCGCCGGCCAGGCCTCGTCGCGGCCGATGAACGGGCGGAGCAGCATCGACAGCCGTGGCGCGGTGCCGAGGCTCCCGCCCGCCCACAGCTGGTACCCGCACTCGCCGTCACGCACCCGGGCGACCAGCCCGATGTCGTTCGTGAGCGCGTCGAGACCACACGTCGTGCATCCGCCGAGCACGATGTTGAGGCGCGAGGGGAGCGCGACGTTGAGCTCGGACGATCGCTCGACGAGCAACCGCGAGATGCGGAGCGCGTCGGGGACGACGTCGAACGGCTCGTCGACCGACGTGCCCGACTCCGGGCACGCCATCACGTTGCGAATGGTGTGGCCGCACGCCGAGCGGCCGGCGAGACCGACCGCGTCGAGCTCCTCGTACAGCGCCGGCACGTCAGTGAGGGCCACCGAGTGGAGCTCGACGTTCTGGCGGGTCGTGAGGTGGACGTTCCCGTCGGCGTAGCGCCGGGCCCCTTCCGCGACTGCTGCCACCTGCTCGCGATCGATCTGGCCGCCGGCGACCCGGAGCCGGATCATGAACAGGTCGTCCTGGCGCTGTGCGCACACCCCGTACGTCTTGAGCCGGTAGTGGTCGTCGGGCTCCAGTGCGCCGGGCCCGGCGGCGCACAGGGTCGCCAGGTCGAGGTCGAGACCATCGCGCTTGGCGCGCGGAATGTTCGGACGGACCCCCGTCGGCATGGCGGCATCGTGCCCGGGCGCTGTTGCGGGCGGGTCAGGAACCGGCGGCGATCGTGTGAACGGGATCTCACACGGGCGATCCGGCGATGTGCGCGCCCCGTCACGGGCCTGTGATCGGCAGGAAACTGCGCCGTCGTGCGGCGTCCGTACGGTCCCGGACATGCATCGACGGGACTTTCTCCGGCTGGCGGGCGGCGCCGCGCTGGCCCCTGCCCTCGCAGGCCTCCCTGGTGTGGGGCTCGAGCGGGCGGCGGCGCTCCCGCGCTCCTCCGGACGCAAGAACCAAAAGTCGCCCCGCCCGGTCAAGCTCGGTTTCATCGCCCTCACCGACTGCGCGTCGCTGGTCATGGCGCAGGAGCTCGGCTTCTTCGCCGACCGCGACCTCGAGGTCACACTGGAAAAGCAGGCGTCGTGGCCGGCCACGCGCGACGCGCTCCTCAATGGGCAGATCGACGGCGCTCATGCGCTGTTCAGCCTCCCGCTCTCCGTCGCCACCGGTATCGGCGGGACGGCGGGGGACACCTCGCTGAAGGTCGCGATGATGCTCAACAACAACGGGCAGGCGATCACGCTGAACGACGAGTTCGCGTCGGTCGGCTACGGCAATCTCAAGAAGGCGCGCACGGCGCTCGAGGCCAAGACGCCGACGATGGCGATGACGTTTCCCGGCGGCACCCACGACCTGTGGCTGCGCTACTGGCTCAAGGCAGCCAAGGTCGACACGAAGGCGGTGCAGATCATCCCGATCCCTCCGCCCCAGATGGTGGCGAACATGAAGGTCGGCACCATGGACGGGTATTGCGTCGGCGAGCCGTGGAACGCAATCGCCGTCCAGCAGGAGGTCGGCTTCACCCACATCGCCACCCAGGACATCTGGACCAACCATCCCGAGAAGGCGCTCGTCGTGAACGAGCGGTTCGCGACGACCAAGAAGGGGGTGCTGATGGACGTCATGGCGGCGGTGCTCGACGCGAGCAAGTGGCTCGACCAGCGGTCGAACCGGGCCAGGGCCGCCACCGTGATCGGCGCCCCCGAGTACGTCAACGCCCCCGCGGCCGACATCGAGGGACGGCTCGAGGGCACCTACGACCTCGGCGCCGACCTCGGGACGAAGAAGTTCAAGGGCGACTACATGGTGTTCTTCCGCGACGGTGCGGTGAACCCGCCCCGACGTGCGCACGCGCTGTGGTTCCTCGCCCAGTACGAGCGCCTCGGGCTCGTGAACCAGACGCCTGATCTGAACCTTGCGTCGCAGATCTTGCTGCGGGACCTCTACGAGGAGGTCGCGGCGGCCGAGAAGATCGACGTGCCCGACGACGACATGGCGCCGTTCGAGGTGAAGCTCGACGGTGTCACGTTCGACCCGGCGAAGCCCAAGGAGGAGACGAGACGGCTATGACCCCTCCCCAGACCGCATCGCTCGTCGACCGGCAGGCGGCGGACCAGCTCCCCGCGCCGCCCGTCCTCGCGCCGGTCGCGCCGGCTCCAGAACGCGCGCCGGGTCGATCGGCTCGCCGGGCGCGTGAGCTCGTGACCTCGGCGCTCTTTTCGCTCCTCGGGATGGCGTGTCTCGTCGCGCTGTGGACGGTGGTGGCGTGGCGGTCGCCCGATCTGCCCACGCCGATCGAAGCCTGGCAGTCCTTCACCGACCTCGTCTCGAGCCCGTTCCACGACTCGGGACCGAATGACCGCGGGATCGGGCTCCAGCTCCTGACGTCGATTGGTCGGGTGTTCCGCGGCTTCGGCCTCGCGGTGCTCGTCGGCGTCCCCTTCGGGCTGTTCATCGGTACGAGCAAGCGGGCGTGGCAGGCCGCGAACCCGGTCATCCAGCTGCTGCGGCCGGTGTCGCCGCTGGCGTGGTTCCCGATCGGGCTCGTCGTGCTGAAGGACTCACCTCAGGCGGCCGTGTTCGTGATCTTCATCACTGCGCTCTGGCCGATCGTGATCAACACGGCCGCCGGGGCGTCTTCGATCCCGGCCGACCAGCGCAACGTCGCGCGTGTCTTCCAGTTCGGGCGGCTCGCCTACGTGCGCCACGTCGTCGTGCCGCACACGGTGCCGTCGACGATCACGGGCCTGCGGCTGTCGATGGGCGTCGCCTGGATGGTCATCGTCGCGGTCGAGATGCTGTCCGGAGGATCAGGCATCGGCTTCTTCGTCTGGGACTCCTACAACGGAGGCAACCTCGGCAACGTGATCTCCGCCATCGTCCTGATCGGGCTGGTCGGCGTCGTCCTCGACAGCGTTTTCGTCCGGCTCGATCGCCGCTACGCAGCCGGAGGTTCGGTATGACCTTGCAACTACGCACGATCACGAAGCGCTTCGACGGGCGGCGGGGGGCACCGACTCAAGAGGTGCTGCGCGACGTCGAGTTGACCGTGGGCTCGGGTGAGTTCGTGTCGCTCATCGGGCACTCGGGGTGTGGGAAGTCGACGCTGCTCAACGTCGTCGCCGGGCTGCTCGAGCCGGACGGCGGCGCGGTGGTGCTCGACGGCGAGATGGTCGACGGGCCGGGACCCGATCGGGCCGTCGTGTTCCAGAACTACTCCCTGCTGCCGCGGCTCAGCCTGCTGGCCAACGTGCGGGAGGCGGCGAGGGCGGCGCACCCGCAGCGACGCCGGCGGAACGACGAGCTCGCCGAGCGCTATCTCACCGCGGTCGGGCTGTGGGAGCACCGCGACAAGCGGCCGCACGAGGTGTCGGGCGGAATGCAACAGCGCACCGCGGTGGCGCGCGCGTTCGCGGTGGAGCCGCGCATCCTGCTGCTCGACGAGCCGTTCGGCGCCCTCGACGCGCTCACGCGGGCCCGACTCCAACTCGAGCTGCTCGAGCTGTGGCAGAGCGAATCGAGCACCGAGACCGTCCTGATGGTGACGCACGGGATCGAAGAGGCGATCTACCTCGCCGACCGCATCGTCGTGATGGGCGGCCCGCCCGGTCCCTCGATCGTGGAGGAGATCCCGGTGCCGCTGGCCCGACCGCGCAACCGGGCCGAGCTGATCGACGAGCCCGGCTACCACCATGTCTACGACCAGCTGATGCAGCTTCTCGCCGCCGAAGACGTCTCGTTCAACTAGTCGAGCTCTCCCGGACGCCGTCGAGCCGGTAGCCGCGGCGGACGACGGTCTGGAGCGCCGAGCCGGCAGATCCAAGTCGCTTGCGGAGCCGGGCCACGGTGACCTCGAGCGCGTGTGCGTCGGCCGAGGTGTCGTTCCACACCACCCGCAACAGCTCGCGTCGTGAGATCACCGCTCCGGGAACCCGAACGAGGACGTGGAGCACCGCGCGCTCACGGTCGGTGAGCATGGTGCGTCGTCCGTCGACGGCAACCAGCGCGCCCTGCACCGTCACCGAGGTGCCCGCCAACCGGAGGCGCTGGCATCTGGCCGCGAGCTGCTCGGTGAGCGTGTGCACCATCGAGCCGAGCCGGGCGCGTTTTGGCTCGACGCCGTGCACGCCGTAGCGCGCCGCCGCCTGGCCGCACACCGGCCCGACACACATCGCGATCACCGGGCCACCGAACGCGTCTCGCAACGGCGGCTCCAGGTCGTGCTCATGGGCGAGCACGAACAGGTTGTCCACCGCGGCCGCGCTGGTGAACGTCACCGCGTCGAGCTGTCGTGCACACGTGGCCTGGACCAGTCGCAGCCCCGGCCGCTCGTCTTCGGGAAGCGTCCACTGGTAGACGGGCAGCTCGACCACGACGGCGCCGGACGATCGCAGGCGGGCGGCCTCGCGCTGCTCGGTGTTGCCGTCGAGCTGGAGTGCGATCCGCCGGCCGGCGACCGATCCGCGCAGGAGCTCGTCCACCAGCTCGGCCAGGGTCTCCGACGGTGCTCGCCAGGCGACGGGCAGCCCCGCCGTGAGCACCGCGCCGGCCGCCTTGGGCCCGCGGGCGAAGATCTGCGCCCCAGCCAGCGCGTCCGCCAGCGCGTCTCCGATGCCCCAGCTCTCGGCAGCGGCAAACCAGGAGCGAACGCCGATCCCGGTGTTGGCCACGAGGACGTCGGGCGGCGTGGCGATGAGCGATTCCGTGGCCGGGCGAATGCCCTCGTCGGGGCCCAACGGAAGCGTGCGGATCGTCGGGCCGAGCAGCACCCGCGCGCCGCGGCGCCGGAGCATCTCCGACTGTTCCTCGGCGCGGCGGTCAGCTGTGACGCCGATGCGAAAGCCCTCGAGGGGACGCGAGTCGATGCCTTCTGGATACCCGTTCCGCGTTGCCGGTGCCTCACGCAGGGCGTGACTTCCGCGCGACGGCTACCTGACGCTTAGCTGGCGGGCGGCGTCCGGCGGCCGCGTAGTGTGCAGCGCATGCGTACACGAGTACTGGGCACGACCGGCGTCAGGGTGAGCGAGCACTGCCTCGGCGCGATGATGTTCGGGAAGTTCGGCAACCCCGACCACGACGACTGCGTGCGCATCGTGCACCGCGCGCTCGACGGCGGGATCAACTTCATCGACACCGCCGACATGTACTCGGCCGGTGAGTCTGAGGAGATCCTCGGGAAGGCGCTGGCCGGGCGCCGCGACGACGTCATCCTCGCGACCAAGTTCTTCGCACCCGCGAGTGACGATCCGAACATGCGTGGCGGTTCCCGCCGCTGGATCATGCGTGAGGTCGAGAACAGCCTGCGCCGGCTCGGCACCGAGTGGATCGACCTCTATCAGATCCACCGCCCCGACGAGGACACCGACATCGACGACACGCTGGCGGCATTGAGCGATCTCGTGCACCAGGGCAAGGTCCGGTACCTCGGCCACTCGACGTTCCCGGCCGAGTACATCGTCGAGGCGCAATGGACCGCGCAGCGCCGCAACCGCGAGCGCTTCGTCTGCGAACAGCCGCCGTACTCGATCCTCGTCCGCGAGATCGAGCGTGCCGTGCTCCCGACCTGCCAGCGCTACGGCATCGGCGTGATCCCGTGGAGCCCGCTCGCGGGCGGGTACCTCGCCGGTCGCTACCGGCGGGGCGCGGATGTTCCCGCCGACTCCCGGGTCGGCCGCCGGCTCGGAGCCCAGTTCAACGACCCGCGCCAGGCCGAGACCCACGAGCGCCGGCTCGACGCAGTGGAGGAGCTGGTGAAGGTGGCCGCCGACGCCGGCGTCAGCCTGGCCCACCTGTCGATGGCGTTCGTGCTCGAGCACCCGGCGGTCACGTCGGCGATCATCGGTCCGCGCACGATGGAGCAACTCGACGACCTGCTCGCCGGCGCCGATGTGCGGCTCGAGCCCGACGTCCTCGACCGCATCGACGAGATCGTCCCGCCCGGCACGAGCATCTCCGGCGCCGATCCCTGGCAGCCGGCGGCGCTGAGCAAGCGCAACCGCCGCCGCACGCGCTAAGAGCGTGGTTTGGCGCTGCGATCGCGGAATAGTCCCGCAATCGCGGCGCCAAAACCTGGGCGGGGCTATCGCGGCGCGCGGGGCATGCCGAGCGCGGTCATGGCGATGATGTCGCGCTGGACCTCGTTGGTGCCACCGCCGAAGGTGAGGATCAGCGTGCCCGAGTACGAGCGCTCGAGCCGGCCTTGCAGGAGCGCGCCCGGAGTTCCACGCTTCAGGTAGCCCGCTTGGCCCATGACATCGAGGAGCAGGCGGTAGGCCTCGCAGAACAGCTCGGTGCCGAACACCTTGGTGGTGGAGGCGTCGCCGGGGCCGAGCCCTTCGTTCGACAGCGCCCACGCGACCTTCCAGTTCATGAGCCGCAGGAACTCGGTGCGCGCCGCTACCCGCGCCAGGTTGATGCGCACCCACTCCAGGTCGATCACGCGACGGCCGTCGGCCAACGTCGTCTCGCTCGCCCATCGGCGAACGTTCTCGAGGTGGCGGTACACGGTGCCGGCGTTGCACAGCGCGACCCGCTCGTGGTTGAGCTGGGTCGTCATGAGCTTCCAGCCCTCGTTCTCGCCGCCGACCCGGTTGGCGACCGGGACTCGCACGTTGTCGTAGAAGGTCGCGTTGGTGCGGCCGCCGCCGACGATGCGGATCGGGCTCAGCGAGAAGCCCGGCGCAGAGGTCGGCACGATGATGATCGAGAGGCCCTTGTGCTTCGGGACCTCGGTGTCGGTGCGGACCGCCAGCCAGACGTAGTCGGACTGGTCGGCGAGGCTGGTGAAGACCTTCTGCCCGTTGATGACGTACTCGTCGCCGTCGCGTACCGCACGCGTCCGCAGGGAAGCGAGGTCGGTCCCGGACCCAGGCTCGGTGTAGCCGATGGCGAACGCGAGGTCACCGCTCAGGATCCCGGGCAGGAACCGCTGCCGTTGCTCGTCGGTGCCGAAGCGCATGATCGTCGGTCCGACGGTGTTGATCGTGAGCAGCGGCACCGGCGCGCCCGCTCGCGCCGCTTCGTCGAAGAAGATCAGCTGCTCGAGCGGCGACCGGTCCTTGCCGCCGTACTCCTTGGGCCACCCGATCCCGAGCCAGCCATCCGCGCCCATCTGCCGGGCGAGCCGCTTGCTCAACGGCCCGCCCATCTCGTGGCGGGACATCTCGTCCTCGACCTCGGGGGTCATCATCCCCTCGAAGTACGCGCGCAGCTGCTTGCGCAGTGCCTGCTGCTCCGACGTGAGCTCGAGTCGCATGGCCCTCGTTTCTGATCCGTGACCGGTCAGGCCGCCGGCGGGAACTGCACCGGCATGTGCTTGATGCCGTTGATGAAGTTCGAGCGCAGCCGCTGCACCGGTCCTGCCAGCTCGACGTCGGGCAGCCGGTCGAGGATCTCGTCGAACATCACCCGGATCTCGAGCTTGGCGAGGTTGGCCCCGAGGCAGAAGTGCGGCCCCCCGCCGCCAAAGGCGACGTACTCGTTCGGTGAGCGGGTGATGTCGAACCGGTGCGGCGCGTCGAAGACGTCCTCGTCGCGGTTGGCGGCGATGTACCAGAGGGCGATCTTGTCGCCCTCGCGGATCGTCTGGCCCCGCAGCTCGAAAGCGGACGTCGCAGTGCGGCGCATGTACATGACCGGTGACGCGTACCGCAGCATCTCCTCGATCGCGCTCGGGAGCAGCGAGCGGTCGGCGATCAGCTTCGCCCGCTGGTCGGGGTGCTCGATGAGGAAGTGCATCCCGTGGGAGATCAGGTTGCGGGTCGTCTCGTTGCCGGCGACCGAGAGCAACTGGAAGAAGAGGTTGAACTCGGTGTCGGTGAGCGTCTCGCCGTCGACCTCGGCCTGGAGCAGCGCGGTGATGATGTCGTCCTCCGGATGGGCGCGCTTGTCGGCGGCGAGCTCGGCCGAGTAGAGGAACATCTCGGTCGCGGCCCCGATCGCGTCTTCACGCGTGACCGAGTATTCGGGATCCTCGGACCCGATCATGCGGTTGCTCCACTCGAAGATCTTGTGGCGATCCCCCTGCGGGACGCCCATCATCTCCGCGATCACCTGCAGCGGGAGCTCGGCGGCCACGTCGACGACGAAGTCGCACTCTCCACGGGCCGAGATGCGATCGACGATCTCGGCGGCGATGTCGCGGATGTGTTGCTCGAGCTTGCCGATCATGCGGGGCGTGAAGC
>JAPSGP010000322.1 GCA_031177445.1 Acidimicrobiia bacterium | reverse complement strand
GATCTCCTGGAAGCGCCGGTGCAGCTCGAGCGGGACCTTGTCCCCACCGCAGGCCACCCAGCGCAGGGCCGACAGATCGTGGCGATCGTGCTCGTCCACTTCGACCAGCTCGTCGAGACCGGTAGGCAGCAGGAGCAAGCCGTGAACACCGAATCGCTCGAGCGCGGGCAGCACGAGCTCCGGATCGGCGGATTCGATGATCACGTTCGTTGCCGCGGCACGAACGGCCGTCAGGCAGTGGCTGAGCCCACCGATGTGTGTGATCGGAGTGGGCAGGGCCTGCACCGTCGTCGCGTCGAAGTGGAACAACTCCGCGATGACATCGGCAAGACGCGCGAGCGCGCCGTGTGTCCAGACCACACCCTTGGGGTTCCCAGTCGTGCCCGACGTGTAGATCATGACCGCATCGTCATCCGGCTTCACCGGAGTCGGCGCGACGTGCGGCTCCGCTCCGAGAAGGTCGGAGAACGGGGCCCATCCCGGGGAGTCGGGCACCGCTCCGACGACGAACCGCCTCGTGATCCCGAGCTCCGCGTAGGGCATCTCGGTCACGCGACCGAAGAGATCCTCGTGCACGAGAAACGCGCTCGAGCCCGACTGGTTGAGTGCGTACTCGACTTCGCGGGCCAGGTCGCGGTGGTTGACCGGCACCGCCATGAGCCCGGCTCGGAAGCATCCGAAGTAGATGAGCACGGTCTCGACGCAGTTCGGCATGAACATCGCCACGCGGTCGCCAGGCTGAAGCCCTGACGCCTGCAGCCCGGCCGCGACACGCGCCGCGGCGTCTCCGAGCTGGGCATACGAGACGTCGGCATCGCGGAATCGCAATGCAAGCCCGTCGGGATTGGTGTCCACCGCGTCGTCGAGCATTGCGCCCAACGTTGTCATCGCCTCAGTCACGCCGACCGGGCACCCTAGCGGCCCCGCAAACCGCGATTGAGTCGGCGCGAACTACGGGATGTGCACGCCCGAGATAGCTCTTGCGATGACCAGGCGCTGGATCTCCGAGGTGCCCTCGAAGATCGTGTAGATCTTCGAGTCGCGGTGCCACTGCTCCACCGGGTACTCGCGGGTGTAGCCGTACCCGCCGAGGATCTGGATCGCCTGCTCGGTCGCCCAGACCGCGACCTCGCCCGCCTTGAGCTTGCTCATCGAGCCCTCACCGCTCTCGAACGGCTTCTGGGTCGCGGCCATCCATGCGGCTCGCCACACGAGCAGCCGGGCGGCGTCGATCTCCATCTTCATGTCGGCGAGCTTGAACGCGATCGCCTGGTTCTCGATGATCGCCTTGCCGAACGCCCGGCGCTCCTTGGCGTAGTCGAGCGCGTACTCGTAGGCAGCGCGTCCGATACCGAGCGCCTGCGCGCCGACCAGCGGTCGTGTCGCCTCGAACGTGCTCATGGCCGCCTGGACCTTCGAGCTCTTGCCCTCGCGGGCTCGCGCCAGACGGGCGTCGAGCTTCTCCTTGCCGCCGAGGAGACAGCTGCCGGGCACCCGCACGTCGTCGAGAACGACTTCGGCGGTGTGGCTGGCGCGGATGCCGTGCTTCTTGTACTTCTGACCCATGCGGAGGCCGGGCGTACCGGGAGGCACGACGAAGCTGGCGTGGCCGCGTGCCTTGAGCTCGGGGTCGACCGACGCCACCACCACGTGCACGTTGGGGACCTTGTCGATGCCGCCGTTGGTGATCCAGGCCTTGGTCCCGTTGATGACCCACTCGTCCTTGGCCTCGTCGTAGACGGCACGGGTGCGCAGGGAACTCACGTCGCTGCCGGCGTCAGGCTCGCTCACCGCGAACGCGCCGACGTGGATGTCGTCGGGGGTACCGAAGCACTGCGGGACCCATTCCGCCACCTGTTCGGGGGTGCCGTTGCCGACGATGCCGGCGACGGCGAGGGTGGTGCCGAAGATCGCGAGCGTGATGCCGGCGTCGCCCCAGCTCATCTCCTCGCTCACGATCGGGAAGGTCAGACCGGTCGGGTCACCGAAGCACTGGGCGACGAACTCCCAGGAGTACATGCCGATCTTGGCCGCCTCTTCGATAATCGGCCACGGCGTCTCCTCCCGCTCGTCCCACTCGTGGCCCGCCGGGCGGACGACCTGCTCGGCGAAGTCGTGGACCCACTTCTTGATCTGCTCCTGGTCCTCGTTGAGATCCATGGAGAAGTCGGCCATGGCGCGCTCCTGGGTGCGGGCCCCGTCCCGGGCCACAAGTTACTGAGTAGTAACTACTGTACCCCGCGGCCCTCCTCCTGACCACCACTCAGGTCGGTGGCACCGGTCACCGTCGCTCCACCTCCCGTGAACCTCGCAGATGAAAAGAAGATAACTAATCTTCCTTGCATGAGCGAGTTTCGTATCGGCCAGGCGGCGGAGTTGCTGGGGGTGAGCGCCGACACCGTGCGGCGGTGGGCCGACGACGGGCGGCTGGCCACCCGCCGCACCGAGGGCGGGCATCGGGTGGTCGACGGTGCCGTGTTGGCGCGGTTCGCGGCCGAGCACTCCGAGGCGCCGAAGTCCGGGACGATCGTCGGCCAGTCGGCGCGCAATCGCTTCGCCGGCATCGTGACCCGCGTGGTGAAGGACAAGGTCGCGGCGCAGGTCGAGATCCAGGCCGGCCCGCACCGAATCGTCTCGCTCCTGACCCGGGAAGCCGTCGACGACCTCGGCCTCGAGCCCGGCGTGCTCGCGGTCGCGGCGGTGAAGGCCACCAGCGTCGTGGTCGAGGTGCCGGAGGCGTCGTGACGCGTCGCATCCTGGTCGGCTTCATCGCCGCGACCGTGTTCGTCGCGCCCACGATGCCGGCAGCCGCGAACGCGAGCGGGAACGTCACGGGCGACATCACCGTGTTCGCGGCGTCCTCGTTGACCGAGGCGTTCACCAAGATGGGCAAGCAGTTCGAGCAGACGCACGCCGACGCGGCAGTGAGGTTCAACTTCCTCTCTTCGTCGGAGCTCGCGACGCAGATCCAGGAAGGCGCTATTGCCGACGTGTTCGCCTCGGCCGACCAATCGAACATGCGAAGGGTCGCCGACTCTGGTGACGTCACCGCGAAGCCGAGGATCTTCGCGCGGAACCGGCTCGAGATCGTGGTCGAGAAGGGCAACCCGAAGAAGATCAACGGGCTGGCCGACATCGCATCGACGCATTCTGATGACGTCTACGTCGTGTTGTGCTCAGACCCGGAGCCGTGTGGGCGGTATACGGACAAGGTGTTGACGAAGGCAGGCGTGCACGTGGCAGCGAGGTCGTTGGCGGAGAGCGCGAAGGCCGTCGTCACGACGGTCTCGACGGGGGAAGCCGACGCCGGGCTCGTCTACGTCACCGACGTGAAGGCGGCCCAGCGCTCCGTGAGCGGGGTGCGCATCCCGAACTCGCTGAACGTCATCGCCCGGTATCCGATCGCAGTCGTGGCGGAGAGCTCCAACCCGACAGGAGCCAAGGCATGGGTCCAGCACGTGAACTCGACGAAGGGCCAGCGGACACTCCGGTCGTTCGGGTTCCTCGCTCCGTGAGGCGTCGAGGGCGAGCTCGACCCCCGGTCGCGATCATCGTCCTCGGGTGCCTCGCCATCGCGTTCTTCGCGCTCCCGCTCGCTGGCCTCTTGCAGCGCGCGCCGTGGTCGGACCTTCCGAGCGTGCTGACGGATTCCGTTGTGCTCGACGCGCTCCGGCTTTCGCTCGTGTGCTCGCTCGCCGCGACAGCCGTGGCGATCGTGCTCGGCCTGCCGCTGGCGTGGGTACTGGCCCGCGTCGAGTTCGCCGGTCGAAGGCTCGTGCGCGCGCTCGTGCTGCTACCACTTGTCCTGCCCCCAGTCGTGGGCGGGGTCGCGCTCTTCCTCGCCTTCGGCCGGCGCGGCCTGTTCGGCCAGTACCTCGAGCAGTGGTTCGACTTCCGCTTCTTCGGGACGCCGTACGCGGTCGTCCTGGCCGAGGCGTTCGTGGCGATGCCCTTCGTCGTGATCACACTCGAGGCGGCGCTGCGGTCGATCGACGATCGCTACGAGGA
>JAPSGP010000084.1 GCA_031177445.1 Acidimicrobiia bacterium | reverse complement strand
TGCGGGAGAGCTGAGCGCGAACTAGCCGGTCGGCGTCGCGTGGGCCTCCGCCGCCGCCTCCTCCTCGGCTTCCTCCACCACCTCTGATTCCTCGGCGAACGACCCGCCCTTGCGCTTGGAGAAGGCGATCGCCGCCAGCAGCACCACCAGCGACGCCCCCGCAATGGCCAAGCGAGCGCCGTCGTTGTCGCGCAGGCTGATCACGGCGGGCAGGATCAGCAGCGAGACCAGGTTCATCACCTTGATGAGCGGGTTCAGCGCGGGCCCGGCCGTGTCCTTGAACGGGTCGCCGACGGTGTCGCCGATCACCGCCGCCTTGTGCGCCTCGGAGCCCTTGCCGCCCAAGTGTCCGTCCTCGATGTATTTCTTGGCGTTGTCCCACGCGCCACCGGAGTTGCTCAGGAACACCGCCATCAGCTGGCCGGTGAGGATCACAGCGGCGAGGAACGCGCCGAGCGCGAGGTAGTTGATGCCGAACCCGATGATGACGGGCGTGAGCACGGCGAGCAACGCCGGCGTCGCCAGCTCCCGCAATGACGCCGCGGTGCAGATGTCGATGACGGGGCCGTAGTCGGGGCGCTTCGTCCCCTCCATGATCTTCCCGTCGGCGAACTGATTGCGCACCTCCTGCACGACGGTGCCGGCGGTGCGACCGACGGCACGGATCGCGAGCGAGCTGAAGAGGAACGCGATCGATCCGCCGATCAGGAGCCCGATGAACGTCTTGGGCTCCGACACGTTGATCTGCGTCTCCGCCGCCGTGAACAAGGCGTCGCCGGTTGCGTCGAGGTTGAGCTCGTCGCCGATGGTCTCCACGAACGACGCGAACAGCGCCACGGCTGCGATGACGGCCGATCCGATCGCGAACCCCTTGGTGACGGCCTTGGTCGTGTTGCCGACCGCGTCGAGGCTCACCATGATCCGTTCGGGCTCGCCCTCGAACTCGCCTGACATTTCTGCAATTCCGGCAGCGTTGTCCGCCACCGGGCCGAAGGTGTCCTCGGACACGACCACGCCGGTGGTGGCGAGCATGCCCATGCCCGAGAGGGCTACGAGATAGAGCGAGAACTGGATGTTGCCGCCGCCGAGCGCGATCGCGACGCCGATCGCCACCGCGATCGCGACGATCGCCCATACGGTGGACTCCAGCCCGCTGCTGATGCCGGAGAGGATGTTGGTGGCCGGACCGGTACGGGACGCCTCGGCGATCTCCTGCACCGGCTCGGTCTCGGTCGACGTGAAGTACTCCGTCAGGCGGCTCACGACCTGTGCCAGCACCAGCCCGGCGACGACGGCGCCGAAGCACTTCCACCCGGCGTTGTCGTGCTCGTTGCCGACGTAGACGAGCGACACGAGCAGCGTGCCGAGGACCGTCAGGATGCCGGCAGTGGCAAAGCCGCGGTTGATTGGTGCCATCGCGCTCTTGTCGTGCTCGGTCGCACGGACGGCGAACACGCCGACGATCGAGGCAAGCACACCGATCGCGCGGGCGGCGAGGGGGAAGATGAGTCCGAGGGCCGGGTTGGCGCCGATCGACTCGAACGCGGCCACGCCCAGGATGATCGACGCGACCAGCGTGACCTCGTAGCTCTCGAACAGGTCGGCCGCCATGCCGGCACAGTCGCCCACGTTGTCCCCGACATTGTCGGCGATCGTGGCCGGGTTGCGGGGGTCGTCCTCGGGGATTCCCTGCTCGACCTTGCCGACGAGGTCGGCGCCGACATCGGCGGCCTTGGTGAAGATGCCACCACCGACTCGCATGAACAGCGCCAGCAGCGAGCCACCGAACCCGAAGCCGATCAGGATCGCCGACGCCGTGTTCTGGAAGATGATGATGATCACAGTGGCGCCAAGCAGTCCCAAGCCCACGGTGTACATGCCGGCGACGCCGCCGGTTCGGAACGCAACCTTGAGCGCCCCGGGCAGCGAACCTGAGCGAGCCGCCGCCGCGGTCCGGACGTTGCCCCGGACGGCGAGGCTCATCCCGATGAAGCCGGTAAGGCCCGACATGATCGCCCCGGCAACGAAGGCGAGAGTCCGGAAGAGCCCCGACTCGAAGAACGAGAGCGCCTCGATGCCATTGGGCTTGTCGACCGAGGTCGAGGTCAGGAACACGATGGCGGCGACGGGGACCAGGATGATGACGATGGTGCGGAACTGCCTCCGCAGGTAGGCCATCGCCCCTTCCTGGATCGCCCGAGCGATCTCGATCATCTTCGGCGTGCCCTGGTCGGCCGAGAGGACGCCGCGCACGAGCCCGAAGCCGACGAGGATCGCCAGGATCGCGGTGGCTGCCGAGAAGACGAGCCAGAACCACTCGCCGCCCTTCAGGCTGAAGACCTGGTAGCCGCCCTCCGCGGCCAGCGTGACGATGCTTGTCATCTCGACTGGTGACTCCTCGTATCTCGTGGACTTGCGGCGAGCCGAACAGCGTGGACCCAGCGGCCCCGAGGCGCGCTGGCAAACCCCCGGCTCAGGGAACGGTCAGGAACGGTACGGTTCGCCCGGCGTCCTCGTCAAAGCGTCGGGCTCCGCCTTCCCGCCGTCCGGGCTCGCCCTGCTCGCGGCCTCGCCCGTCCCCGCCTGCTCCGCCGAGGCGGCCGGCTTGCCCAACCTGTCCTCTTCGCGCAAGTGGTACGGAACCGACGTGACGACCGTGCCTCTGCGGAACAGGAGGCGGCCCTTGAGCATCAGCGCGGTCTGGTTGTGCAGCAGTTGGCCCCACCAGTGGTCGACGACGAACTCCGGGATCACGACCGTGACGACGTCGTTCTCGTAGTGAGCATCGAGCTCGTCGATGTAGCGCAAGAGGGGATCGGTGAGCTCTCGATACGGGTCGTAGACGATCTCGAGCGGGATGTCGATGTTGCGGTCGGCCCACTCCCGCTCGATGCGCTCCTGTTCTTCCTCGTCGGAGACGCTGGTCACCGCAGCCAGATGGTTCGGGTTCAGCGAGCGGGCGTACGCGAGGGCATCGAGCACGCCACGGTGCACCCCACCGACCAGGACCACGACGGTGTGGTTCATCTTCCGCGGCTTGTAGTCGACGGGCACGCGCAGCTGATTCGCCACCTTCGTGTAGTGGCGCTTCACCCGCTTGAAGAAGAGCACGATGATCGGGATCACGACGACCGGCACCCAGGCACCGCTGGTGAACTTGGTGATGCCGACGATCAACAGCACGATCAACGTCGCCGAGGCACCAAGGGCGCTGATCACCGTATGCCGCTTCCAGCCTGGCTCCTGCAGCCTGAGGTGGTGGCGCACCATGCCCGACTGCGACAGCGTGAACGAGAGGAACACGCCCACCGCGTACAAGGGGATCAGCGCGTTGGTGAGTCCACCGAACGCAACGAGCAGTCCGCCCGCGAGCACGGACAGCACGAGGATCCCGTTCGAGAACACGAGGCGATCGCCGCGATTCGCAAACTGGCGAGGCAAGTAACCGTCCCGCGCAATGATCGACGACAGGCGCGGGAAGTCGGCATAGGCGGTGTTGGCCGCCAGCGTGAGGATCGCGACCGTCGCGAACTGGAGCAGGACGTAGATCGGGCCGTCACCGAACACGAGCAGTCCCATCTGCGACAGCACGGTTTCGTCATGGCTGGGATACGGATGCAGCCGGTGCGCCAGGAGTGCAGTTCCGAAAAACAGTATCCCGAGGATGAAGCCCATCGCCGTGAGCGTCGTGGCCGCATTCTTCGATGTGGGTCGCCGGAATGCTGGCACTCCGTCGCTGATCGCCTCGACACCGGTTAGCGCGACCGCGCCGGACGAGAAACCCTTCAAGATCAGGAACAGGCCGAGCGTCCCACCCGCCTCGCGCGCGCCCTCGAAGGCCTCTCTGTCGAAGGGCACTTGCCCGACGTCGCCGAAGTAGCTGCGCGCCAAGCCGTAGATGAGCAGCGCTGCGAGCGTGAGGATGTAGATGTACGTGGGGGCCGCAAAGATGCGGCCCGATTCCTTGATGCCGCGCAGGTTGGCGAGCGCGATAAGGGCGATGAGGGCGATCCCGAGCTCGACGCGATGGTCAGCCAGTCCGCTGAAGGTCGGGATCGAGATGATGGCGGCGACGCCGGCCGAGATCGACACGGCCACGGTCAGGACGTAGTCGACCAAGATCGATGCCCCCGCTACCAGCGAAGCGTTCACGCCGTGGTTCTCACGGCTCACCACATAGCTGCTCCCGCCGTGCGGGTAGGCGTAGATGGTCTGGCGGTACGAGGCAACGACCAGGCCCAACAACACCGCCACCGCGATGGCAATGGGGATGAGCATGTCGAGCCCGAGGACAAGGCTCGACGCGCCGACTGCCGTGACGAACAGGATCTCCTCCGCGGCGTACGCGGTCGAGGAGATCGCGTCTGAGCTGAACACCGCCAGCCCGATCGTCTTCGGGATGCGCTGGTGCTCTTGCTCGACCGACGCCAAGGGCCGGCCGACGAGCACCCGCTTCAGAATCGCCACCGAGCCTCCGGCGGTTCGAGCACGCGTGCGTGACGCAAGGCTGACGACTGGTCGCCCTGCCGCCTGGCATCGTAGGTCCGCCCCGACCGCGCTCACCGACACAGCCGCTCGGTAGGCTGCGACCGGCCGCGTGGATCGATCGGGAGGCCTCCTCGTGCACGTCGTCGTGGTCGGCTGCGGCCGGGTGGGCAGCGAGCTCGCCGGCGCGCTCGAGAAATCGGGTCACACCGTCGCCGTGATCGACAAGAACGCGACCGCCTTCCGGCGCCTGCCCGCGGGCTTCACGGGTCAGCGGGTCGTCGGCTTCGGGTTCGACCGCGACCACCTCGACGAGGCGGGCATCGACAAGGCCGGAGCGGTCGCGGCGGTCACGAACGGCGACAACTCGAACATCCTCGTTGCTCGCATCGCCCGTGAGACCTTCGGCATCGATCGTGTCGTCGCCCGGATATACGACCCCCGGCGCGCACAGATCTACCAGCGCCTGGGGATCCCGACCGTGGCCACGGTGTCGTGGACGACCGACCAGGTGCTGCGGCGGCTGCTGCCCGGTGAGCACGCCCACGAGTGGATCGATCCGAGCGCAAAGGTGTGCCTGGTCGAACGCGCGCTCTCGCCGGCGTGGGGGGGCAAGAAGCTCGCGCCGCTGAACGAGCCTGGTCGGTTCTGGCTCACCGCGGTCACCCGCCTCGGCGCGGCCCAGATCGTCACCACCGATCTCGTGGGCCAAGAAGGCGACGTGCTGCACTTCATCGTCGACGTCAACGCGATCGACGCGCTGTCAGAGCGGCTCGACCAGGGCCCCGAGCACTAACTTTCGTCGGCGGCGGTCGGCAAAGCCGCCACCGCCTCCCTACAACGGCTCGCTTACGCTCGCCTAGCTACAGAGGACTCTCGATGCGTGTCGCCATCGCCGGCGCCGGCAACGTCGGCCTGTTCATCGCCAACGACCTGCACACCGCCGGTCACGAGGTGCAGCTCATCGAACAGAACCCGGCCGTCGTTGAGCGTGCCGTCGCCAACGAGGGCATCGAGTGGGTGGTGGCGGACGCGTGCGAGGTCTCGTCACTGCGGGAGGCGGGACTGGAGCGGTGCGACGTCGTCGTCGCGGCCACCGGTGACGACGAAGACAATCTGGTGGTCTCGCTGCTCTCGAAGCAGGAGTTCGCGGTGCCGCGCGTCATCGCGCGTGTGAACCATCCGAAGAACGAATGGATGTTCAACGAGAACTGGGGGGTCGACCTCTCGGTGTCGACCCCTCACCTCATCACCGCGCTGGTCGAGGAGGCCGTCACCGTGGGCCGGCTGATCCGCATCCTGCAGTTCGAGGGAGGCCAGGCCCGGCTCGTCGAGGCAACGCTCGCCGACAACTCGCCGGTCATCGATCGCCCGCTGAAGGAGGTCGGCGTCCCACGGGACGCGACCGTGGTGGCGGTGGTGCGGGGCGAGCACGTCGTGATGCCGCGCGGCGACACGGTGTTCGAGGTGGGCGACGAGGTGCTGGCGATGGTGACGCCGGAATCCGAGGAAGAGGTCCGGCGCATCCTCACCGGGGGCTGAGGCCTTGCCCCGGGGCTGCGCCCCCGATCGCTATCCGAGCAGCCGGTACTCCGGGTTGTAGATGAGATAGCGCGAGCCGTCTCGTCCGGCGACACCGTGCACTTCCACCCGCCGTCCGGGTGAGATCCCGGCGATCTTCCTGCGTCCGAGGAAGACGGCCACCACCGAGCCCCGGCCGTCGCTCACGGTGACCTCGAGCGCCGGCGCGCCGGCCCGGGGGACGATGCGCACCGTGCGAATCTCGCCCGCGACCCGGGCCGGCGTGCGCGGCACGATCTGGCTGATCGGGGTGACGCCCAGCCGGTCGCAGTAGGCGGCGAGCGCCTCGCGGTCCAGCTCCTCCGTGGTCTTCGTCAGCCGCTCGACCATCTTCTTCAGCGCCATCGAGGCCTCCGCGTCGCCGACGGTATGCCCCAACCTACCGGTCGAGGCGTGGCATCCTGGTCGGCCATGTCCACCGGCCCGCAGGTTCGACCGAACGCGGGCGGAACCCACCGGCCCACTGCACTGCTCGTCGTCCTCGGCGTGGTGGTGGTCGGCGCGCTCGTCGCGGCCGCGATCGTCCTCTTCGTCGCCGGCGACGGTGGCAAAGACCGCGACAGCAGCTTGGCGGGGAAGCCCGCCAAGCCGTCGGCATCCGTGAACGTGCAATTCGAGCCGACGTCGGTCGTGAGCCAGAACGGCGGCCCGCCCGCGCAGCTCTCGCTCGACCAGGTCAACGCGATCATGGATGTTGCCGGCCAGTACCTCGACCTCGCGGTCATCCAGCCCCTGAAGACGGGAAGGCCGGCGCCCGACATCTCCGGCCTGTTCGACCCTGCGGCCGCCGCCCAGCTGAGCGGCTTGGGGCGAGGAGCGCTGTTCGAGGAAGGGCTGCCCGCCGCGACCGGCGACATCACCGCGACCGCGCCGGTCGTCGAGGTCACCGGGCTCTCCGACGGCACCGGCGCGTTCGTGCTCGCCACCGTCGGCTCGACGGTCGACATCGTGGCCGAGACCGACGACGGCGAGGTCACGATCCACCGGGTCACCGATCTCACGCTGGTGCCCGACGGCGCGGGGTGGAAGATCAGCGGGTTCAAGGTCCTGGTCGATCGGCAAGGCGCCGGCGTCACGCAGCCCGCCGCGACCGCGCAGGTGGGGCAATGAGCCGCCGGCGTTCGCTCGTCTACTTCCTGATGGCCCCGCCGCTGTGCGGCGTCCTCGTCGCCTCGCTGCTGGCGTCGGCCTGGCTGGTGCTCGGGCGACCGCTCGAGGCGGGTGCAACCTGGCTGACGGTCACGAAGGTCGATCCCCAGTCGACCGCCGATTTCGACCAGTACCCGCCGGGCGTGCAGTTCTACGTGGTCCTCGGCAACGACTCGCGCGATCCGAACGGCGTGGGCCTCGGCGACGCGATCAAGGTCATCGGCGTGAACGCCGACGCCCGCGCCGCGTCGATCATCAACATCCCTCGCGACACGTCGGTCGGTGGCGGCAAGATCAACTCGGCCTCGTCGACCGGCGGGCTGTCACGGATGGTCGACGTGCTCTCGGGCTTCGTCGGCGTGCCGATCTCGTTCGCGATGACCGCCAACTTCCACCAGTTCATCAACCTCGTGAACGAGATGGGCGGCGTCGACGTGAACATCCAGGAGGAGATGCACGACTCGAATTCGGGTGCCGACTTCGCCGCCGGCCCGGCTCATCTCGACGGCGACCAGGCGCTCGCGTTCTCCCGTGACCGCTACTCGTTCGGCTCCGGCGACATCCGCAGAACCGAGAACCAGGGCTACCTGATCATCTCCGCGCTGCAGACGCTGCGCGCCCGCAACCTGAGCGCTGGAGGTGTGCTGGGCGCGCTCGCCACCCTGGCCCGGCACGTCGTGATCGAGAACGCCGGGCTCGTCGACCTCTACCGCATCGGACGGCTCGCGCTCACGATCGATCCCGCCAACGTCAAGAACGTGGTCATCCCCACCGGCGGCGGCTCCGGGAGCGATCTCGCGCCGGGTCCGGGGATCGACGCGCTGTTCGCCGACTTCCGCGACGACGGGATCCTCCAGAGCCACTGACCTCGCGACGCGGCGGCCTCTCGCGGGCGACCCCGCGGGTCAGGTGCTCGTCGGCGGCGTCGTGGTCGTCGTGGTCGTGGTGATGGTGGTGGTCGTGGCCGGCGCAGCCGTCGTCGGCGCGGCGGTGGTCGGCGCGGCGGTGGTCGGCGGCGTCGTCGTCGACGTGGTGGTGGATCGAGGCGACGGGCAGCTGGTGTCGTCGATGGTGCCGTTGGTGCGAATGGTGCCGCAGCGCGTGGCCCCCTGGATCTGGGCATCGGTGAGATTGGCGCCGCGCAGGTCAGTACGAGTCAGGTTGGTGTTGTCGAGGTTGGCGCCGGTGAGGTTGGCGCCGGAAAGGTCGGTGCCGGTCAGGTCGGCACCCTGCAGGTTGGCGTCGGTCAGGTTCGCGCCCCGCAGATCGGCGTTGGTCAGGTCGGCGTTCGAGATGTTGGCCCCCGAGAGGTTGGCGTTGGCCAGGTTTGCACCGGAAAGGTTGGCTTCACTGAGGTCCTCGTTGGAGAGGTCGACGCCGGGGCACGAGGTGTTCGCTTCGATCTTGCAGCCGTTGATCGTCTTGACCTCGGAGTCGTCGCCGCCGTCGTCGCCGCACCCCGCGGCCACGACCAGCCCGACCACCAGGACCGCGAAGAGCTTGCGCACCGGCCGCACCCCCTCGATGAACGAAAGCCGGACGCTACCGGCTTCATCGTCGCAACCAGTGGTGTTCCGGTCAACGGCAGCCGACGACGCATTCCGGTCTGATCTCGGCCCGGGCCCGGCTGCGGGCCGACCCGCCGAAGGCGGACAGGCCGGGCACGCTGAGCTCCACTTCGACCGTCGCCGACAGCCCCCGGCACGCGCAGTGCACGAGGCGGGCGCCGTTCGACGACGCCGTCTCGCCGGCAGCGGCCACCGCCCGAGCCTCGCCCCGGCCCAACGCCAGCATGTCGGCCGCGGCCAATGCCGCGGCATCAGCCGCGGCATCGGCCTGGGCGCGGGCCACGAGCGCGCCGCCGAGGCGTGCCGCGCCCGCCGCGAGCACGACGCCCAGCACGACGACGGCGACGAGCGGGATCGCCGTTGACCCGCGCTCGGGCTCGTGACCCGGGGCCCTCATCGCTCCACTCGCATCTCGGTCCGGGCGTGCAGCATCGGGTCGGGGATCAGCGCCCCCACCAGGGGGAGGTCGGTGACCGAGCGATACCGCACCTCGACGCTGACCGGCTCGCCCACGTCAGGGCGGGCCCCGACGGTCACCGACGCCCCCGACAGCGTGCGCCGGGCCGCCCGCACCGCCCGGGCAGGATCGGGATCGACGCTCGCAGCCCGGGCCGCCTCCCGCGCCGCGTGGACGACCGCCACGTGGTCACGCACGACCAGTCCGATTTGGATCACCGCCAGCATCGCGAGCACGACCAACGGCAACACCAGCGCGAACTCGACCGTGCTCTGACCGTCCTGGCGGTCCCGCCCGCGCATGGTTAGGGG
>JAPSGP010000606.1 GCA_031177445.1 Acidimicrobiia bacterium | reverse complement strand
CTCACCGGGTCTGCCGGAACCCCGCACGTGGGAGACGTCTCACCGGCCCGCTTCAGAGAGGCCCGAGCATCCATTGACCCCAGGTGACGGGCAAGGCCGGTCGTGACCGGCGCGAGCCGCGTGAGCGTCAATCACGGGCTTGGGCGAGCAGCCCCCCGGTACGCCCTCGAGGGAGAGGAGTCGGCATGAGAATCGAGGTCTCGCAGGTGATCGACCGGCCAGTAGCCGATGTGTTCCGCTGGTTCGCAGATGAGCATGTCCGCAACCATCCGCGCTGGGATCCATACATCGAGCTGTGGCTGGACGCAGACGCCCCAATCGGAGTGGGGACGGTCATTCGAAGGCGCAACAGCCGTTCGGGCACTCCGATCGAGGGAACGATGGAGGTGGTCGAGTATGAGCCGAACCGCGCGTTCGGAGTGGTAACCCACGACGGTCCCATCGAGATCCGCGGGCGAGCGACCTTCGAGGCGGTCGGGTCTGACCGGGCACGGCTCACCCTCAGCGGTGACTTCCCTGAATCAATGGAATCCGGCCTGATACGCAGCGGGATGGAGCGAAGCCTCCAGAACGTCAAGAACCTGATCGAAGACGAGGTCTAGGTCCGCGTAGCCGCTGCAGTCGCTACGTCGTGTGTGGCGCTCGACGCGTGGGAGGGGTCGGCTCTCCGCCTCACCGGGCGCGGGCGAGCGATGAGCGGCTACACGCGCACTACACAGACTGCCGGGTGGCAGCCGGTCGCAGCCGGTCACAGCCAGCTCGCTCGGCGGAGAAATGCCTGCTCCAGCAAGGTAATTCCGGGTGGGACCCGACTGTGCCGGTCGAGCTCGTACCGGCCTGTCACGCCGGAGGTCGCGGGTTCGGGTTCCGTCCTCCCGCTCAGAAGTCCCTGTAAATCGACGCTTGTGCGCCAGCCGAGCCACTGGTCCTTCGGTCATCCCGCGCAGATCCCGCGCGCGCATGACCGTTCTGGCGTAAAGGTTCGTCTGCCGAGCGTGCTGGTCACTGCTGCATCCTTGGATCGTGCGTAGGGTCGGCGTACATGGGAGGGCAGCCGTGATCGATGGCTTCGGGGCGCAGTTCGTAGTGCCAGGGCTCGTTGCTGTAGATCTGACACAGCCCGTACTCGGCGCCGTGTTCGGACAGCCACGCCGTGGCATCGAAGGGCCCAATGTCGACCGCGTCCCCCGACACGTGAGCAGACGTCTCCGCGGTGGCCACCCACCGGGCGGCTTTCTCTTCGGATCCGTACTCGGAAACCGCCTCACGAAAAAGCTGATTCTGGTACCCCGGGGAACGCCAGCCACTATCGACGAAGAACTCGACCCCGTCGTCCGCGGCATCCGTTGCAGCTTGGCGCAGGGCGCCGAGGAGAGCTGGATCAAGGTTGGCTACACCCGGAATCTCGTCATCGAAGACCGTCGTGCCGTCGGAGACGGCACCATCAGCCTCGCCAAGCGCACCACGGTGCTCACTGCGAAGACCACGGTGCTCACTGCGAAGCACGTCGATGGGTGATGCGGCCGTCGAGGACGAGGACGCCAGCAACTGGTAGCCGAGGAATGCAGCGATCGCCGCGATGACGACTA
>JAPSGP010000605.1 GCA_031177445.1 Acidimicrobiia bacterium | reverse complement strand
CTCGCCAGGCCTGACGCCGCCACCGTCACCTCGACCGTATCGCCCAGCTTCACCGTCGGTGCGGAGGCGGCGAAGCTGTACGTCGGCTCCTCGGGGACCTCGTCGAACGTGGCGGCGCTCGTCGGCTCGCCTGCTTCGAGCGCCGGGAAGAGAGCGGGCGTCGTCCGCCACTTGGTGAACTGCTCGTACGCGTACGCGAGACCGAGCAACGAGCCTTCGCCGAAGTCGCGGCCGAGGAACTCGATATTGACTCCGGCGCCGGCGATGGTGTTGTCGCCGGCGACTGCTTGCCCCATCGGTACGGTCACGGCCGGCATGCCCGTGTTGGGGCTCAGGCGCAGATTGGTGCCCTGTGTGCTGTACGGGTTGGCGGTCGGGTAGATGAGCGCGTCGAGATCGTGCGCTTCGAGCATCGCGGTGACGAGCTCCTTGCCGGCCTTGAGGGCCAGCGTGTGAGAACCGTCCGGCCCGGCCCATGCCTCGTACTGCGCGGGCGTGATGTTGTTCCTCGCTATGTACGTGTTTCGCCGGGAGGGTACGAACCGTCCCGAGCTCACGATCTCCTGCAGGCTGCGGTGCGGAACCAGCGGCGATAGGTGCCTCGCCACGTACTCGTCGAGATCGTGCTTGAACTCGTTCGTCGAGCCGCTGGGTTCGTTCAGCACCGCGGTGAAGCCGGACGGCGGCGTGACCTGGACGACGGTCGCACCAAGCCATTGGAGCGCCAGCACGGCCTGATCGAACAGCCGGGTGGTGGTGCGGTTGGTGCCCCGCATCGACGCCACGTACCCGATCTGCGCCCCGTGCAGGGCGTCGAGGTCGAGGAACTCGGTGTATGACGCCGGCACCTTGCCCTCCTGCGCCGCGGTGACCGCATCGGCTGGGTCGTAGCCGGTGGCGGTATCCAGCGCGACTGCGGCATCGAACACCGATCGGGTCATCGGCCCGCCGGTGTCCTGGCTGAGCGCGAGCGGGATGATGCCGTCCCGGCTCGCCAGCCCGACCGTCGGGCGCACGCCGACGAGCTGGTTGTACGACGAGGGGACGCGGATCGATCCGCCGGTGTCCGTGCCGAAGCCGATGCCCCCGAGATTCGCCGCAATGGCCGCGCCGGTGCCGCCGCTGGAGCCACCCGCTGTGCGCGGGGTGTCATACGGGCTGGCCACCAGCAGCGATCTGCCCGCGGGTTGAAAGGACGAGAACTCCGAGACGAACCCGAACGCGAACTCGTCCAGGCTCGCTTTGGCCAGGATGATCGCGCCGGCGGCGCGCAAGCCCTCGACCATCGTGGCGTCGGTCGCGGTGAGGTTGTCCTCCCAGCAGCCGCAGCCGCCCGTCGTGGGCATGTCGGCGGTGTTGTAGTTGTCCTTGACGATCACCGGCACGCCGGCGAGCATGCTTCGCGGCCCCGATTCACCGCGCTCGGCGTCCAGCGCGGCTGCGAGCTCGAGCGCATACGGGTTCGTGCTGACGATCGAGTTGAGCGGGCGGCTGCCGATCGGCGTGGTGTCATAGGCCGCGATCCGGTCCAGATACCTCTGCGTGATCTCGACGGACGTGGTCACGCCCGCGTTCATGGCCGCCTGCAT
>JAPSGP010000083.1 GCA_031177445.1 Acidimicrobiia bacterium | reverse complement strand
GGCGGTGCTGGCCGTGCCGGCCCGGCTCGGCGCGTCGAGCGTGGAATCACAGCGCATCGTGCTCGCATTCGTCGGCGCCGGGACCGTCGTGCTGATCGGGCTGCTCGGGCGCCGCGTGGGCGGGCCCGTCGCCGGCCTCGTCGCCGCCGCGATCGCGGCGGGATACCCGATGCTGTTCCAGAGCGAAGCCGTCCTCATGGCCGAGGCCCTGTTCGTGCCGCTCGTCGCCGCCGCGCTGCTGCTCGCGTACTGGGCTGCCGATCGCCCGTCGCCCGGGCGCTTCGCGGCGCTCGGCGCGGTGCTCGGGCTCGCGACCCTGACCCGGGCCGAGGGGTTGCTGCTCGGGGTCGTGCTCGTCGTTCCGCTGTGCTGGCGACTGTTCGCGCTCCTGCCGCGGCGCCGGGTCCAGCTGGCGATCACCGCGCTCGGCGTCGCCGTCCTCCTGGTGCTGCCGTGGACCATCCGCAACGCCGTCCGGCTCGACGCGTTCGTGCCGGTGTCGAACAACGTGGGGACGCTCGTCGACGGCGCGAACTGCGACCAGACGTACGAGGGAGCGCTGCTCGGCCTGTGGCGGGAGACGTTCTCACAGTTCGGCGACGAGGCGCGCCGGCTGCCGCAGTCCGAAGCGTGCTTCGAGGGTTTCGACATCGCCGACCGCCAATTCGAGGAAGCTGAGGTCGCCAACCGGCACCGCGACGACGGGCTCGATTACGCCCGCGACCACCTCGGCGAGCTCCCGAAGGTCGCCGCCGTTCGGTGGCTGCGGACCTGGGGTGTGTATTCGCCGTCGCAGCAGGTCGACTACGAGTCGCTCGAGGGCCGCCCACGCAGCTGGCAAATGGCAGGAACGGTCATGTTCTGGGTGCTCCTTCCATTCGCGATCGCGGGCGTCTTCGTCATCCGCCGACGGGGCCTTCGCGTGTGGCCACTGCTGGCGCCCGTCGTCGTCGTCTCCATCACCGCGGTGCTCACGTACGGTCAGCAGCGGTTCCGCGCCGGCGCCGAGCCCGCGATCGTGGTCGTCGCCGCGACGGCCCTGGTCGCAGGAGTGCGCCGGCTCGCACCGGTCGGCTCGCCTTGACCAGCCGCGTCTTCGCGAGGTGGCTCGGCGGCGTGACCTTCGCCGGACTCGCGGTGCGCCTCGTGTACGTGCTCATCCGTCGCAACCACGAGCCGGCAGGCGATTCGTTCTTCTACCACGCGGCTGCGAACCTGCTCGTCGACGGCAAGGGCTTCATCGGTCCGCTGCCGTACGCGCTCGGTGCGACCGTCGAAGCCGCCGATCATCCCCCGCTCTACTTGTTGTTCCTGTCGATCCCGTCGGCCCTCGGCTTCGGGACCCCCGTTTCCCACATGTTGTGGTCGGCGCTCCTGGGCACGGCGACCATCGTCGTCGTCGGGCTGATCGGGCGGCGCGTCGCCGGAGATCGCGCCGGGCTGCTCGCCGCCGGGCTGGTGGCCGTCTATCCCAACGTCTGGGTGTGGGACGGCGCGCTGCTCTCCGAGACGTCGTCGATCGTCCTCGCCACCACCGCGGTGCTCCTCGCGTACCGTGCGTGGGACCGACCAAGCCCGGCACGCGTCGTCGCGCTGGGTGCCGTCAGTGGGCTGGCGGCGCTCGCGCGACCGGAACTGATCCTGCTCGTGCCGGCGCTCCTCACCCCGGTCGTGCTGCTTGCGCCCGGGCTCGATCGGGCGGCGCGGCTGCGACGACTCGGTGCCGGCGTGCTCGCCACGATCGTCGTGCTCGCACCCTGGGTCGGGTTCAACCTCACCCGGTTCGAGCATCCCGTGTTCCTGTCGTCCCAGTTCGAGGCGACGCTCGCCGGGGCCAACTGTCGCGACACGTACGAGGGGTCGGCGATCGGGTACCTGACGGTCACGTGCGTGCGCAACGTCGACTTCGACGAGGACCAGTCGGTGAACGCCATCGTCTTCCGGAAGCGCAGCACTCGCTTCATCCGCGACAACCTGGGCCGCGTCCCGGTCGTGGTCGCGGCGCGACTCGGACGAGTGCTCGGCGTGTACCGGCCGGCGCAACAGATCGAGCTCGACCAGTTCGAAGGAAGGGAGCGGGGACTCGCGATCATCGCTGCGATCTCCTTCTACCTGGTCGCGATCGGCGCGGTGATCGGGGTCGTGGTCCTCCGCCGACGGGGATCGAGGCCGATCTTCCCGATGGTCGTTCTGCCGGGGATCGTGCTCTTCACCGTCTTGATCACGTATGGCACGACGAGGTTCCGGGCATCGGCCGAGACCTCGCTGGCGATCCTGGCCGCGGTCGCGCTCGCGGCAGGGTGGGACCGTTTCCGGCAGACTGGTCCGGTGGAAGCCGGCGAAGGGACGCATCGTGACGACTGACCTCGTGATCAAGGGCGGCACCGTGGTCGACGGGACCGGCGCGCCGGGGGTCACCGCCGACGTCGCGGTGGCCGGCGATCGCATCGTCGCGATCGACACCGAGATCGACGGCGACGGCGCGCGTTCCCTCGATGCGTCCGGCCAGGTCGTGGCACCCGGTTTCATCGACATCCACACGCACTACGACGCCCAGGTGTTCTGGGACCCGGCGCTCACGCCGTCGTCGTGGCACGGCGTGACCACGGTGGTCGCGGGCAACTGCGGCTTCTCGCTCGCACCGTGCCGGCCGGAGCATCGCGAGCTCATGGTCCACACGCTCGAGCACGTCGAGGACATGAGCCCGGCCACGCTGACCGCCGGTGTCCCGTGGGACTTCGAGACGTTCCCGCAGTATCTCGACTCCGTCGAGCGCCGCGGCACGGTCATCAACTACGCCGCCTACCTCGGACACACCGCGCTGCGCCTGTGGGTGATGGGCGACGCCGGCTACGAGCGCGAGGCGACCGAGGACGAGCTGCTCGCGATGCAGGAGGTCGTGCGGGAGGCCATCGCCGCCGGCGCCGCCGGCTTCGCGACCAGCTCCTCGACCACGCACTCCGGCGACCAGGGCCGTCCGGTCCCATCACGTCTGGCCGGTCTCCACGAGCTCGAAGTGATCCTGGCGCCGATGCGCGAGCTCGACCGCGGCGTCATCGAGCTGCTGCCGGGCGAACGCATCAAGCACGCCGACGCCTACGCCCTCCAGCGCACCATCGGGCGGCCGATCACGTGGACCGCGCTCCTCACGGTCAAGGGCTTCCCGTGGCACGAGGGCATGGCCGAGTTGAACGCCAAGGAACGCGCCACCGGGGCCGACGTGTGGCCGCAGATCTCGGTGCGCCCGCTCACGTTCTCGATGACGATGGCAGAGCCGTTCACGTTCAACATGAACCCGATCTTCGCCGCGCTCATGGGCAAGTCGCACCCGGAGAAGATGGCGGCGTTCAGCGATCCCGAATGGCGGCGTCAGGCCCAGGAGCAGCTCGACTCGGGCAAGTTCTTCCGCGTGAACTGGGATCGCCTCACGGTCAGCGAGACCGCCAAGTTCCCCGAGCTCGTGGGGAAGTCGATCGCCGGCCTTGCCGCCGACCGGGGCGTCGACCCAATCGACGTCGTGCTCGAGCTGTCGTGCGACGAGAACCTCGAGACCCGGTTTCGTAGCGTCCTCGCCAACGACGACGAGGACGCCATCGCCTGGCTCCTCCAGCAGGACGGGATGCTGATCGGATTGTCGGACGCGGGCGCGCACGTGAGCCAGCTGTGCGACGCGTGCATGTCCACCGATCTGCTCGGCAACTGGGTGCGCGAGCGCGAGGTGATCTCGTTGCCGGCCGCGGTGCGCAAGCTGACCGGCGAGCCCGCCGACGTCTACGGCCTCGCCGGGCCCGACGGCCGGGGCTACGTGCGCGAGGGTGCGGTCGCCGATCTCGTGGTGTTCGATCCCGACACCGTCGGTCCCGGTCCGCTCCGCCGGATCCGCGATTTCCCCGCCGACGGCGAGCGCCTGGTCGCCGACACCCCCGAAGGCGTGACCCACGTCGTCGTCAACGGCACGCCGATCCGCGTCGACGGCGAGCCCGTGCCCGCGGCGGTGGAGGCGAAGCCGGGGCACCTGCTACGAGGCTGACGGCGCCGCCGCGACCGCTGGAGGCCGAGCGCTCGCGCTCGCGCTTGCTCGGCGCGGTCCTGCTCGGCCTCGTCGCCCTGCCTCTGCTGGTCGCGATCATCTCGCTCGTCGGGTACCACTGGCGGCCGTCGTCGGACGTGGCGCTCGAGGTCCTGCGCATCGACGACGTCGGTGGGCGCCATACGCCCCTGGTCGGTGCGCAGTCCCGCTACGACTACTTCCACCCCGGCCCGATGCTGTTCTGGCTGCTGGCGCCGTTCAGCTGGCTCCTGGGCAACACTGGCATCCTCGTCGGCACCGCGCTCATCAACGCCGGGGCCGCGATCGGGTCGGTCCTCGTCGGGTGGCGGCGCGGCGGTCCCCCGCTCGGCGTGTTCGTGGCGATCGCCGTCCTCCTGCTCTGCCGCGCGCTCGGGGCCGAGGCCCTCGTCACGCCGTGGAACCCATGGGTAGCGGTGTTGCCGTTCTTGCTGTTCGCCCTGCTCGCGTGGTCGGTGGCGGACCGCGACTGGGTGGTGCTCCCGTGGTGCGCGCTCGTCGGCAGCTTCGTGGTGCAGGCGCACGTGGGCTACCTGCCCACCGTCGCCGCACTGGGCGCCGGCGCCGCGGTGCTCGGCCTCACCCGGTCGTTCTCTGACGCCAGGGCTCCCGCGTTCCGGCGCGGGATCGTCTTCGCGGGCGCGGTCACCCTGCTGCTCTGGCTCGCGCCCGCGATACAACAGCTCACCGGCAGCCCCGGCAACCTCGGCAAGCTCGTCGACGCGTTCCGCGATCCGGCGGAGCCCTTCGTGGGCTGGAGCTCCGCCTTCGGCATCATGGGCGATCAGCTCGCCCCGGCGCCGGCGTTCGTCTCGCGTGACGGCGTCAACCAGTTCGGCCTGCTCTCGCACTCGTCGACGCTGCCGGCCGCCGTGTTGCTCGGCGCAACCTCCGGGCTCGGCGCGCTGGTGTGGAGGCGCCGCGCTTCGAGCGCGGCTCGGCTGGACGCGCTCGCCGTGCTCGCGGCGGTCGCGAGCGTCGTCGCCGCGGCGCGCATCATTGGGATCCCGGCTCCGTATCTGGTCCTGTGGGCCTGGGTGGTTGCCGCCATCGTGTGGATGTCCGTGTTCTGGTCGGTCTGGTCCCTGCTGCCGTCGCAAGCGCGCGCGGCCGTGATGAGCGTCGCGGTCGCGGTCGCGGTCGTCCTCTCGGGCGGGGTCGCCTGGGCATCTGCGGGTGTGCGCCCGGATCAGAGCCTGAGCGTCGCGATCGGCGAGCTCGCCCGGAAGGCGACGGACAAGCTCGATCCCGAGCCGCGCTACCTGGTCCGGTGGGTCGACACCCATCTCTACGGGTCCGTCGGCATCGGCGTGTTCGTCGCGCTCGAGCAGGGCGGGCTGCACGTGCGCACGGTCACCGGGCTCTCCCATGCGTTCGGCTCGTGGAGAACCGCCCGGGAATGCGACGTCGATCGCATCCTCACGGTCGTCTCCGAACGCGACATCGCTTCCGGGTGGCGGCCACCGACCGATGCGTCCCGCGTGGCGTCGTACGAGCCACGTCGCCGCTCGGAGGACCGGTACGTCCTCTACTCACTGCCGGCGCGTGCGCACCGATGTCAGGGCGAGGATGGAGGTGGCCGCTTGCCGATCCGGGAGTAGGCGGTGTCGGGAATGGCGCCCGCGTCCTTGTACACGTGGTGGACGCAGCGCTCACCGGCACGTTCCGGCGGATGCTCGATGCTCGTCGGCGCGCCGCCCCATTCGACCGGCTGCATCTCGTTGTTGACCGAGCAGTGGGCGCAGTACACGGGCAGCTCGTCGCGCATGAACGTCCGCCCCGATCGCTCGCGGAGCGTGAGGTAGGCGTGCTCGCCCTGGTAGCGCCCGTCGTCGATCAACCGCCCCCCACTCCCACAACGGAACGACAGCACGATCTTCTCGTCGTCCTCGTCGACGTCGACGGCACCGAAGTTGGCGACCATCGCACGCGCGATCACCTTGGCCCGGGCCGCCGCAGGCAGCGTGTCCCAGTCGGTTCCGGTGTCTCGCCGCGGGCGCACGAACTCCTCCCCCGTCTTGCGCAGGGCGCGCTCGACCGCCTCCTCCCCCAGCTCCTCGCCGACGAAGGTCAGCAGCGAGGTGATCCAGTTGATCGAGTAGTCCTGAAGGGATCGCCACTGCGCCACGGCCTGGTCGAGCAGCTCGGAACCATCGTGCGTGCGGCCGGCGACGAAGGCGGCGCGGGCTTGCTCCCAGAGCGGCTGCCGCATGCGTTCGACGTCGGCATCCTTGAGCTCGCGTGCCGGCATGTCGGTCCTCCTGTCGAGCTATCGCCGCGGCAGTCCCAGCACCCGTTCGGCGATGATGTTGCGCTGGATCTCGCTGGTCCCTCCCGGGATCGTGCCCGCGAACGACCGCAGCCACTGCACCGCCCACGAGCCTTCACGCCACAGCGACGGTCCGTACACGGTGGTGTCGAGCCCGTCTGCACCCTGCGCTTCCATCCCCGCGGCCAGGCACCGCTGGACCGTCTCGCTGCCGTACAGCTTCAGCAGCGAGTGCTCCGGTGACGCACGACCGCGCATGAACTTCGAGAAGCCGCGGTAGCCGAGCAGCATCAGTGCCTGGGCGTCGACGTAGAAGTTGGCAACGGTGTCGCGAAAGTGTGCGTCCTCACGCAGCGGTGCCCCGTTCGGGCCCGGCTGCTCCCCCAGCGCGATCAGCGACTGCACGCACCGTTGGGCGTCGTACGCGTAGTCGATCCACAGCATCGCCCGTTCGTGGGCCAGCGAGCCCTGGGTGATCGCCCAGCCGTGGTGCAGCTCGCCCAAGAGATTCTCGACCGGCACCGCGGCATCGGTGAAGAACACCTCGTTGAAGTCGAGGTAGTCGGGCTCGGACAACTCGGGGAACGGCCGGCACTCGACACCGGCGGTCTTCATGTCGATGAGGAGCGCACTGATGCCCTTGTGCTTGGGTGCCTCAGGATCCGTGCGGACGAAGCACACGCACCAGTCGGCCTGATGCGCACCCGAGGTCCAGACCTTCTGCCCGTTGACGACGAAGCGGTCGCCGTCGAGGACGGCGCGCGTCGACAGCGACGCGAGGTCGCTGCCTGCACCCGGCTCGCTCATGCCGATGCACCACGCGATCTCGGCCCGCAAGGTCGGGACCAGGAAGCGCTCCTGCTGCTCCGGCGTGCCGTAGTCACGGATCGACGGTGCCACGATCCCGATGCCCTGCGGGTTGAGGCTGCGATGGATCTCTCGCCGTGACAGCTCTTCGAAGTAGATCATCGTCTCGGCCGCCGACGCGTTGCGGCCGCCGAGCTCCGGCGGCCAGCCGGGGACGAGCCAGCCGTGCTCGAACAGCGTGCGTTGCCACTTCCGCGACCAGTCGGACAGGTCGGCGCTCGAGCGCTTCGGCCGGCGCATGACCTCGGGCGGCGGCGCGTGCTCCTCCAGCCAGGCGACGAGCTCCTCGCGGAAGCGCTCCTCGGCTTCGCCGTACTTCAGTCTCACGTTCGGGACCGTACTCGGTAGCGTGCGTCGCTGACACACACGTCAGGGATGACGAGATGGACTTCGAGTTCTCCGACGATCAAGAGCTCCTCCGGGCCAGCGTCCGCCGGTTCCTCGACGAACGGGCGCCGATCGCCTACGTCCGCAAGCTGCTCGACGACGAGCGGGGCACGACCGACGAGGTCTGGACGGGCCTGGCCGCGCTCGGGGTCACCGGCATCCTCGTCCCCGAGGCGCACGGCGGCGCCGGCGGCGGCATGGTCGACGCCGCGGTCGTGCTCGAGGAACTCGGCCGCGCCGTGCACCCCGGGCCGTACGAGTCCAGTGCGATCGGTGCGGTCAGCCTGGTGCAGCTGGGCGGTACGTCCCAGGAGGCCAGATTGTTCCTGCCGCACCTGGCGGCCGGTGAGCAGATCGGCACCGTGGTCGTGCTCGACGAAGTCGCGATCCGCGCGAGCGGCCGCTCCTGGACGCTCACGGGAACGAAGGCCCTCGCTCGCGACGTGGCCGCGGCCGACTTGCTCTTCGTGGTGGCGCCTACGACCGAGGACCTCGCCGTGTTCGTCGTTCCCCGGGGTGCTCCTGGCGTCGAAGTGCGCCCGACGCCCACGATCGACGGCACGCGGCAGCACGGAACCGTCAACCTCGCCAACGCGCCCGCAGTCCGCCTCGGCACGGGTGATGCGTCGGCCGCGGTCGACGAGGCCCTCGACCGGCTGACGATCGCCGCGGTCGTCGACGGCGTCGGCGCGGCCACGCGCGCGCTCGAGCTCGCCGTCGAATACGCGGGTGAGCGCCGCCAGTTCGATCGCCCCGTCGGGTCGTTCCAGGCGGTCCAGCACCTCTGCGCCGACATGCTCCAAGCGGTCGAGCTCGCGCGCGCGGGCGCGTACTACGCATGCTGGGCGGCCGACGCCGCCGATGCCGCGGAACGGCATCGCGCCGCGACCATGGCCCTCGCGTTCGCGGCCGACGAGCTGTACCGGGTCGGAGCCGCGCTCATCCAGGTGCACGGCGGCATCGGCTACACCTGGGAACACGACGCCCATCTGTTCCTGAAGCGCCTGCTGACGCTGCGAGAGACGGCGGGCGGGACGACCGCTCAGCTCGAGGAGCTCGCCACCATCGTGCTGGATTCGGGCTCCGGGCTCGACGCACCGCCCGCTCGCCACCGGGCGTAGAGCGCGGTCGCCGCGATCGCAGCCAGCACCACGAGGCACGGCTCGGCGGGGACGCGAAAGCGCGTCTGGCCGTACGTCGCCGCCGAGGACAGCGTCACGATCAGTGGCGGGATCAACAGCGGCCACCAGGTCGCCCGGCGCCGCCACAGCACGACGACGCCGCCGATGGCCAGCGCCAGCAGCGGGTAGTAGAAGAACAACCCGGTAGCGGTGAGCCAGCGCTCCCGACCCTCACCGACGTTGTAGTCCACCATGTCCCACGGTCGGAACACGCTCCAGGTACGTCCGATCCGCGCCAGCGCGACCACGGTGGTGCGACCCTTGTGGTCGCCGATGAACTCGAACGCGCGCTCGCGGTACAGCTTGCTGTCGACCGATTGATCGCCGCGCGGGTTGGGCCCCAGGCACTTGAGGTCGGTGAGACCAGTCCCGGCGCCGAAGTAGACCGAGCGGCAGTTCGAGCCGATGAGTGCGATCCCGTCGTTGGTCGAGATGTACGTGGCCTCGTCGAATCGGGCGACGTTGAACGCGACCCACGGGACGACAAGTGCGGCCGAGACGAGCACGGCGACGGCAGCCAGGCGGACGCGCCTGGCACCCGGGATCGCGCGCGCGGTGAGCGCCGCCGGCACTGCGAGCAGCGGGACGAGCGCGAGGAGCTCGGCGCGCGCCAACCCCGCGAGCCCGCACGATGCGCCGAGGAGTGCCGCGGCTCCGAGCGACGGCTTTCGGATGAGGCGGTAGCCGTACAGGAGCGCGAGCGAAACGAGCAGCGCCGCCAGGGTCTCCGACATGATCAGGCCGTCGTTGACCCACAGGTACGGGTAGACGGCCGCGATC
>JAPSGP010000007.1 GCA_031177445.1 Acidimicrobiia bacterium | reverse complement strand
AATCCGTCGGCGGCGACTCGCTGGCGGCAGCCTTACGACTGGTCGCACCGAACGGGGCCGTCGTGTCCTACGGGAACTCGTCGCACGCGGTCACCACCTTCGACGTCGACGACTTCTTCCCGAAGAACGGTGCGCGGCTGGTCGGATTCCTCGTCCTCGACGAACTTGCGCGCACAGGTAGCGCTACACGCGATCTGCAGCTTCTCGCGGAGCTCGCCGCCCAACACAAGCTCGAATGCCTCGTGAGTGAGGTCGGGAGCTGGCGCGATCCGGCTCGCCTGCTGCGCGCGCTGGAGGGGCGGCAGGTGATCGGCAAGGCTGTCATGCTGATCGACTGACGGACATGAGTGTCCGGACGCGAGCACGAACGGGAGCGAGCGACCATGAGCGCCGAAGTGACCAAGACCGACGACGAGTGGCGCAGGCAGCTCACGCCAGAGCAGTACGCGGTGCTGCGGAAGGCCGGCACCGAGCGCGCCTTCACCGGCGAGTACTGGGACTGCCACGACGACGGCATCTACCGGTGCGCGGGGTGCGGCGCCGAGCTGTTCCGCTCCGACACGAAGTTCGATTCCGGCACCGGCTGGCCCAGCTTCACCGAGCCGACGGTCGCCGAAGCGGTCGAGCTGCGCGAGGACCGGAGCCACGGGATGGTCCGCACCGAGGTGGTGTGCCGCCGGTGCGGCGGTCATCTGGGCCACGTCTTCCCTGACGGCCCCGGGCCGACCGGCCAGCGCTACTGCATCAACTCCTGCTCGCTGCAACTCGAACCCCGGGATTCCTGATCTCGAACGGGGGGACTGCCGCCGCCGGCACGCTCCGGCTCGGTAGCCCGGCCGGACGCTGGGTGGTCCTGGCCGCGGTGCTCGGCTCGGGAATCGCGTTCCTCGACTCGACGGTCGTCAACGTCGCGCTCCCGACGATCGAGGATGATCTCGGCGGCGGGCTCTCAGGCCTGCAGTGGACCGTCGACGCGTACCTGCTCACGCTGAGCGCGCTGCTCCTGCTCGGTGGCGCGCTGGGCGACGAGCTCGGGCGGCGCCGGGTGTTCGTCTTCGGGCTCATCGCCTTCACCGCGGCATCCGTTCTCTGCGGGATCGCGCCCAATATCGGCACCTTGATCGCTGCCCGGGCGCTGCAAGGCGTCGGCGGCGCGTTCCTCGTGCCGGGAAGCCTCTCGCTGATCTCGGCCAGCTTCGGCGAGAAGGATCGGGGGGCTGCCATCGGGGCGTGGTCCGGCCTGACCGGCGTGTCGACGGCGATCGGCCCCTTCCTCGGAGGCTGGCTGGTCGATGCCGTCTCCTGGCGGCTGGTCTTCCTGATCAACGTCCCATTGGCAGCGCTCGCCGTGCTCATCACCGTGCGGCACGTGCCCGAGAGCCACGACCCGGAAGCGACGGGTCACCCCGACTTCGCCGGCGCCGGGGCCGCCACCGTCGGCCTCGCGGGCGTCGTGTTCGCTCTCATCGAGGGGCCCAAGGAGGACTGGGCGGCGGGGATCGTGCTGGCCGGGGTCATCGGCGTGATCGCGCTCGTCGCGTTCCCGATCATCGAGCTGCGTCGCCGGCATCCACTGGTGCCGCTCGCCATCTTCCGTTCGCGCCAGTTCAGCGGGGCCAACGCCACGACCCTGACGGTGTACGCGGGCCTGGGCGTGGCGACGTTCCTGCTCGTGCTCCAGCTCCAGACCGTCCTCGACTACTCGGCAATCGAAGCCGGATCGGCACTGCTCCCCATCACCGTGCTGATGCTGTTGCTGTCGGCGCGCTTCGGCCGGCTCTCGCAGCGCATCGGTCCGCGCCTCCCGATGACCGTCGGCCCCTTTGTCGTTGGCGCGGGTCTGCTCGGACTCAGCCGCGTCGCCGAGGGCAGCTCGTACCTGACCGACGTGCTTCCGTCAGTCATCGTGCTCGGTTTCGGCCTCGCCATCACGGTTGCTCCTCTCACCGCCGCGGTGCTCGCCGCCGTCGACGACCGTCACGTCGGTGTCGCCTCGGGCGTGAACAACGCGGTGGCGCGCGTCGCCGGGCTGCTCGCCGTCGCGGTGCTGCCAGCAGTTGCCGGGCTCGAGACCGCGGGCTCGGCTGCGCAGTTCAGCGACGGCTACCAGACCGCGCTCGTCATCTCAGCCGTGCTCGCGGCGCTCGGCGGAGTCGCCTCTTGGCTGACCATCCGCAACGCGGCTCGGGTCCGCTCGCTGACGCAGGCCTCGGTGAACTACGCCTGCCAGGATCCGTGCGTGCGCGAGCGGGAGGCGGCGTAGGAGCACGTCACTGCACCACTTTTGCGTCGCCAGCCGGCATATGTTCCCGGTTTGCGACGCAAGAGTGCCGGGAGCGGGGCGGGGCGGTCTATCCCGGGCAGCCGAGTTGCAGGCTTTCGCGCACCGGCGCCGGGATGTCGGTTGGCGGGCAGCCGACGTCGGCCGTACCGAAGGCGACGACCGTCCACGACGTCCCGTCGAAGCGCGCGACGCCGTAGCCGCCCTGGAAGACCGCCTCGTTGCCGAAGGTGGGGGCCACGTTGAACCGGGCCCAATTCGGGTCGACGCTCGACAGCAGCAGATTGCGAACCTCGAACCGCAGCGTCTCGACACCCTGGGCGTTCTCGTACTCGGTGACCGCGGTGCGCAGCGCGGCCCCCTGGTCGGTCGGGAACGTCGTCACCGGCACGGTCGGCGGTGTCGTCGACGTGGTCGTCGACGTCGACGGCGGCTCCGACTCGGGCGACTCGTCGCCGCAGCCGGTGAGCCCGACGCCGACCGCGAGCAACGAGACTGCCAATCGAATGGATGCCGACATGTACCTCCCGCGTCGCAACGGTGCGCGGCAACCCGTTACTCGCCGATCGCCGGCGCTTCGGTCTCGGAGCGCCCGAGCGCCGCGACCCGCGCGATGGCCCGCAGCTTGTTGGCCGCGTTCAGCGCCGCGACCTTGTACGCCTCCGTGAGCGTGGGGTAGTTGAAGACCCCGTCCACCAGGTAGTCGAGCGTGCCGCCGAGTGCGATCACCGCCTGCCCGACGTGCACGATCTCGGTCGCGCCGGTGCCGAAGACATGGACCCCGAGCAGGGTGCCGTTCTCCGACGACACGAGCAGTTTCAGCATCCCGTAGGGGTCGCCGACGATCTGGCCCCGGGCAAGCTCTCGGTAACGGGCGACGCCGACCTCGTACGGGACCTGATCGGCGGTCAGCTCGGCCTCCGTCCGGCCGACGTAGCTGATCTCCGGAATCGTGTAGATGCCGATCGGTTGAAGCTGGCCGAGGCTGCGCGTCGGCTCGCCGCACGCGTGGTAGGCGGCGAGACGGCCCTGCTCCATGGAGGTCGCCGCCAGCGCGGGAAACCCGATCACGTCGCCGACGGCGTAGATGTTGTCCACCGGGGTCCGGTACCAGTCGTCGACCTCGATGCGCCCACGCTTGTCGGCCTCGATGCCGGCGCGCTCGAGATCGAGTGACTCGGTGCTCCCCTGCCGGCCCGCCGAGTAGACGACCGTGTCGGCGGCCATCTGCTTCCCGCTTGCCAGTCGGGCGATGGTCCCGCCCGGGTACCGGTCGACCGCGGCGACGTGCTCGCCGAAGCGGAAGGTCACCCGCAGGTCGCGCAGGTGGTACTGCAACGCTTCGATGATCTCGTCGTCGCAGAACTCGAGCATCCGGTCGCGTTGCTCCACGACCGTGACCTGGGTTCCGAGGGCGGCGAACATCGACGCGTACTCGACGCCGATGACGCCGGCACCGACCACCACCATGGATGCGGGGATCGCGTCGAGATACAGCACTCCGTCGGAATCGACGACGGTCCGGCCGTCGAAGTCGACGCTCGCGGGGCGAGCGGGTCGGGTGCCGACCGCGAGGATGATCTTGTCCGCGGTGACGTTCATGCCCTGACCGCCGGGGCTGTCGATCTCCATCGTGTCGGGCGAGACGAACCGCGCGCTGCCCCGCAGGATGCGCACGTGATTGCGGGTGAGCTGGTCACGGACGATGTCAGCCTCCCGCCCCACGACATGTTCGGTCTGGGCACCGAGGTCGTGCACGGTGATCTCGTCCTTGACCCGGTAGCTGGCGCCGTAGTGGTCGCGATGTCGGAGCCCCGTGAGATGGAGCACGGCTTCGCGCATCGTCTTCGACGGGATGGTGCCGGTGTTCACGCAGACCCCGCCCACTCGAGCCTCACGCTCGACGAGCGCGACCCGGCGACCGAACTTGGCGGCGGCGATGGCAGCCTTCTGCCCGGCCGGACCGGAACCGATCACCAAGACGTCGTAGTCGGGCACGCCACCTCTCCGATCGTGAGCAGCAACACGATGGCCGGCGCGATCGCGCCGGGGGGCCGTCGACGAGCGTAGTGATCCCGCGCACGCGCTCGGGATCTGCGAACGCGAACGGGCCCGGACCATCGGGCACCGTGACGTGAGCCAGGTCGACGTGTTCGGCCGCGGCCGCGATCGGGAGCTCGTTCACGTGCAGCGCTCCGCTCGGTCGGCGCAGCAGCTCTGCTTCAACACTATGTTTTTGACATCTATGTTTTTGTCACGTAGGTTGCCCGCCGTGGACCATCGGGGCCGCCCTGGGCGGCATCGAGGGGAGTGGGGCCGGCACCGGCACGGCCGGGCCGCCCGCTTCCGCGGCGGCTCGGCCCCGGGGAGCTGGGAGGTCCGGGCCCGGGTCGAGCGGTTCGTCGAGCCCGCGCTGCTCCTCGTCCTGCGCGACGGCGAGACCCACGGCTACGAGCTCGCCGAGACCCTGGCCAAGCTCGCCCCCGACGAGCCCGTCGACCTCGGCAACCTCTACCGGTTGCTGCGGGCGCTCGAGGGGGACGGGGTGGTGACGTCGCGGTGGCGGGACGATCTGCCCGGACGCGTGAAGCGCACGTATTCGATCACCGACGACGGCCGGCGCCTGCTCGACACCTGGGTGACGGCATTGCGCAAGACCGACGAGAGCATCGCCGCGTTCCTGCGGCGGTACGAGAAAGGAGCGTCATCGTGACCCACCTCCGCCACGACCACGGTATCCGAGCCCTGCGGCGCGCCCGCCGCGTCCGTCGCGCTTACGACTTTCTGACGATGTACGACGACCTCGAGGCGCTCGAAGAGCTGCAGCGTGACCTCGAGGAAGCTGCCGCCGACGTCGCCGAGCGCGTCAAGCGCCTCCGGGAGTCGCAGCCGAGGGCCGAGAACCTGTAGCGAGCGCGTCGTCGACGCGCACCCGGCGCGGGGCGAGGATCCCGTGCCGTCGCATCGAGTGGTGGAACCACCAGGTGGACACCGCGATCGCGCCGCCGGTGAGCGTCCAGGACACGAGCGTCTTGGCCACCACGAACGTGCCCAGTGACTGGCTCAAGAGCAGCCACAGCGTGATGCCCGCGTTGGCCATCTGCGCGAACGCGAACAGCAAACTGATCTGCAGGAAGAATCGGCGGACGTGGGTGTTGGCGAGGACGCCCGACGGGATCGGGCAGAAGTCGCGGGCCAGGCGTTCGGCGAGCGGCCGACCCAGCGGTACCGACAGCAGAAATGCCGTCGCCACCAGCGCGGTCCCGAGCGTCGGCTGCAGGAAGTAGACGACGACGCTTCCCGACGCGAGCGCGACGACCGTTCGCGCGGTCAGTGTGACCGCGCCGAGGACGAGGATCCCGGGGACCGGCCGGCGCATCACGAGGCGGCGCCCGATCGCCACGTACGTCCACCCGAGCCCGGCGACCATCGCGCCCCAGATGCCGAGGAGCCGCAGCGCGCCGAGAAAGAGAACGAGCGGGACGACGGTGCCTTCGAGCACGTGCGGCAGCGCGTGGCGCGCGAGTGTCCGAAGGCGCGGAATCTCGAACGAGGCTTGCATCGGTCGGCGCAGCCTAAAGGAGATTGCCGTGAGATGCCCATCGCCACGCTGTGAATTCCCTCAGGTGACCGCAAGCGAGCCGACACGGGACGGCGGTGGCGGCTTCGCCGACCGCCGCCGGAAGAAGACGAGAAGCGCGTCCCTACACTGCGGACGCCCCCGGACCCGAGGAACCCCATGCGCTGGAACGTGCACGGAGAACGGCCGGTCTACGAGAGCCCGTGGGTACGGGTCGGGCTCGTCGACGTCGAGGTACCCGGCGGCGGGCGCTTCGAGCACCACGTCGTACGGGTGCCGCGGCCCGCGGTCGGCTGCGTGGTGCACGACCCGGGGCGGGGCGTCCTGTTGCTCTGGCGGCATCGGTTCATCACCGACACCTGGGGTTGGGAGGTGCCCGCCGGGGGCGTCGACGAGGGAGAACCGCTCGAACAGGCGGCGGTGCGCGAGGTCCTCGAGGAGACCGGCTGGCGACCCGGACCGCTCGAGCCGCTGTGCCGGTACCACCCCTCGAACGGGCTCAGCGACCAGCGATTCCACTGCTTCCTGGCCCGCGGAGCCGAACCCGCTGGCGAGCCGTCCGATCCGGCCGAGTCGGAGCGCGTCGCCTGGGTGCCCGTGCCGGAGGTCCGGCGGCTGATCGGTGCCAACGAGATGCTCGACGGCCTCTCGCTGACCGCTTTGTCGTTCGCGCTCGCGTTCGGCCGCCTCGGGTGAGGCGTCAGTCGAGCTCGCGGTCGTCGGCGACGAGGTAGAAGGCGGCGCCGCGGCGCTGGAGACTCACCGGGCGGCCCTCGAGGGGCGAGCGGACCCACCCGTAGGTCGGGTCGGGCTCGACGGGGACGTTGCGGTGACCACGGGACGTCCACATCCGGGCCTGCGTGGGCGCCGGCCACTGGACGGTCGTCCCGTAGGGGACGGTCTGTAAGCGCCCGAACCGCGGCTTGCGGCGCACGGCCCGGAGCTCGGCCGCGGCGCGTTCGATTGCCAGGCGGCGCAGCGTCGCCGGGAGACCGATCTTGGCCAGCTCGTCGGCCGCCGCCTTTGCCAGCGCCTTGGGGTCGTGCACGCCCAGCGCGAAGCCGACGCCGGCGGCCGCCTCGGCGGCGGCATTGAACCGGACCATCGTGTCGGTCAAGAGCTCGTGCGCCGACTGGGCGAGCACGAGCTCGTCGATCTGCTTGGGCGCTGCGGGCCGGCGTCGTTGGGCCATAGAGGGCTTCAACGGTACCGACCCGGTCGCGAGCTGCTGCCCGCGATTCGCTCAGCCGCGTGGGTCGCACGTCATATCGCTCCGCCGCGCGGTCGCAACGTCATGAGGCGCGGCCACGGACTCGCTGGTGTGCATCGATGGGCGTACGATCCGCAGCCGTGGCCACCGGCCGCTCGTCGGTGCGGGATCTCTGGAAGCGGGCGCGCCGGCGAGCCGGGCGCCCACTGCGGCGGTGGGCCCGCCCGGCCGGGCAGAACCCGGCGGCACGGCCCACCAAGGCCAGGGTCACCCCCAGCCCGGCGCCCGGTCCCGAGACCGCGGGCGCGGCGCCGCCCCCGGAACCCGCGCCGGCGGAGCCGTGGCTGACCGCAGACCGCAGCGACGCCGCGCGCCGGTGGGTCGACGAGATCGGCCAGCGCTTCGAGGTCGATCGCACGGTCGTCGCGAAGGTGCCCGGACACCTCACGCGATCGTCGCAGGAGCAGTTCAAAGCGTGGACTCGGTGGCGGCGCGATCCCGAATCCGTCAAACAGCTCATGCTCGCCGAGTACCTGCTTCCGCGCATCGTCCGGAGGTTCGAACGCTCGTGGCCCTCGTACATGGAGCACACGCCCGGCCACGCCGACCGTTCCCGTGAGGAGCTCCTCGCGCTCGTGACGAGGCTCGGGCCTTGGCGGGTGCCGTTCCAGCTCGCGCACGGGCTCACCACCACGAACTTCGGTGACTTCCGCGATGGCGTGCTCCGCCAGCGCTATCTCTTCCGCCGCGAGGTCATCACCGGCACGGTGGCCGAGCTCTTGGGCGAGCGGCTCGCCGACACCACCGTCCTCGACGTCGGATGCAACGCCGGCTTCTTCAGCCTCGACCTGGCCGCCCGCGGCGCGAAGCACGTCCACGGCATCGACCTGCGTCCCGAGAACATCGCCCAGGCTCAGTTCCTGAAGGATCACTACGGCATCGACAACGTGAGCTTCGCGGTGAGCGACGCGGACGATCTGCCGAACGATCAGTGGGATGTCGTGCTGAACCTGGGCGTGCTGTACCACGTCACCGCGCCGTTGCAATTCCTGCACCAGACCTTCAACCTTTGTCGCGGCTTCGCGGTCGTCGATACGAATTGCCACACCGAACCCGTCTCCGCGTACTTCGTACTGAGCGACAAGAACGTGGACAGGCCGACGGAGGGGCGGGAGCCGTACGAGCTGCACCCGACCTACCGCGGGGCGATCGAGACGCTGGGCTACGCCGGGTTCTCGGCCGCGTACGACGTCGTCGGCATCACCGAGTCACCGCACGACAAGTACGCCCTCGGGCACAGGCGCTGCCTGGTCGCGGTGAAGTAGTCCGCGGTTCCTCACAGAGTCGGTGACCGGTTCGATCGGGGGGTCACCGGCCGCGGCCGGTCATCGGTACAAGACGAGCGGCTGGTGGCGGATGCCGGTGTGCCGGTTGCTGCGGGTCCATTCGATCGGACCTGCCGCCTCGATCGCGCGGAAGCGCGCCAGGAGCTCTTCGTAGAGCACCCGGATCTCGAGGCGCGCCAGGCTCGCACCCAGGCAGTAGTGGATGCCGTGGCCGAACCCGAGGTGCGGGTTGGGATCACGTGAGATGTCGAACGACATCGAGTGTTCGAAGACCCGCTCGTCGCGATTGGCCGACCCCTCCCACACGACGACCTTGTCGCCGGCCTCGATCTTGTGTCCGCCGAGCTCCGCGGTGACGGTCGCGGTGCGGCGCTTCGAGGGCGAGGGCGTCGTCCACCGCAACGCTTCCTCGATCGTGGTCGTCATCAGCCCCCGGTCGTCGCGGAGGGCAGCGAGCTGCCCTGGGTGTTCGATCAACGCCGCGAGCCCACCGGAGATCGCGTTGCGAGTGGTCTCGCTGCCGGCCGCGAACAAGAGGCTGAAGAACATGTGCAGCTCGTCGTCGGTCAGGCCCGGCGGGTCGTCGTCGTCGAGTCGCGCGTGGATCACGACCGAGAGCATGTCGTGGGTCGGCCGCGTGCGTTTCTCGGCGATGAGCGCGCGACCGTACGTGAACATGTCGAACGGCGGCGGCTCCTGCTCGGTCGCGTCGCCTGTCCGGAGATCGAAGCCGGGCTCGACCGCGGAGAACAGGTCGTGGCGATCCTGCTCGGGGACGCCGAGAAGGATGCAAATCATCTGCATCGGCAGCTCGGCCGCCACCGCGACGAGGAAGTCGATGGGCTCCCCGTCAGGAACGGCGTCGAGCAGCCGGCCGGCGCGCCGGCGCAGCTCGTGCTCGAGCCCACGCACGGTCTGCGGCGTGAGCCCCTTGCTCACCAGGCGGCGGATCCGTCCATGGCGCGGGTCGTCCATCATGTTGAGCACGACGCCCGCAACCGGGAGGTCCTGGATCAGCGTGCCGCCGTAAGGACGTTCTCCGCCCCGCTCCGACGAATAGGTGGCGGGGTCGTTCAGCACGCCAAGCACCTCGGCGTGTGTCGCCACGGACCAGAAGCCCTCGCCGTCGGGCGTGTGCCCGGTGGGCTCGTGCCACCACACCGGTGCGACCGCCCGATGGATCTCGAACAGGTCGTGGGGGAACCCGGACGCGAAGTTGTCGAGGTCGGTGAGATCGACGCTCGCAAGTAGGTCGCTCATGACGTGCTTGCACTACACGAGTGGCGACACCGAGGCAAGGTCCGAGGGTTCACGCGTTGCAACTTGTGCCCGTGCGCTACGTCTCATGCATCGCCGCGCCGCCGAAGCATCTTCTCGATCTCCGCGACGTGCAGCTCCTCGCTCCGAATCGTCTGACGCGCCAGCTCCTCGAGCGACACCGACCGGCCCTCGCTCAGTTCGAGGAGCCGCTGGTAGAGGCCGATACCGCGGCGTTCGTGGATCAGCATCTCCTGCATCATCTCGTCGACCGAGTCGTGATGCGTGCCGACCAGGTCACCGATCCCGAGCGAGACGCGGGCGCCGAGGCTGGTGACTTCTTCCCCCGCTTGGGTGGCGTGGAGGAGCGCCTCGGTCGCTTGGGCCCGCATCCAGTCCATGATCGGGATACGTCCGTGTCCGAACACCATCAACGAGTACTGCGTGTAGCGGACGGCCCCCGCCAGCTCCAGTTCGACGATCTCGTTCAACACCTTGGCGGTTTCGTCGCGATCGAGGTCCATGTGCTTCCTCCAACTCGGGTGGGGCCGCTCACGTCGGGATCGGGCCGATCATCCGCGCTCGTGAGTGATGTACCCGAGATGTCCGGGTCGCCAACTCATTCGGTTGGGCGATCGACAGAATCGTTCAGCGGTCGACATGCAACCGGGCGAGCAGATCCTCGAGCCCCGCCCGCACGACGCTGATCAGCGGGCCGTTGCGCATGAAGCTCCACACCGTGAGCGTGCCCTGCCACTGCGCGACGATGAGCTCGCCCATGCCGGCGACGTCGCCGGGCACCTCGCCGAGCCGACGCTCCACCGCATGCGTGAGCGCCGCCAGCCACGCCCGACCACGCGCCCGCAGCACCGGGTCGCGCAGGTCCTCTCGCAGGATCAGAAGCTGGTCGGCATAGTCCTGGGGGTCGTACTCCCCGGTGAGGCCCACGAGCAGCTCGACCACGCCGCCCGGTTCGACCGAGGCGCGATCGTCCGCGGCGGCCGTCGCCTCGTCGAGCCGGTCCCACGCTCGGCCGAGGGCCGCCTGGAGGAGGGCTGCCTTCGTCCCGAACCGCTGCACGATCGTCGACGCCGCCAGCCCGACCCGGGGCGCGAGGGCGGCGAAGGTGAGGGCGTCGGGGCCGGATTCCCGTACCACGAGCAGCGCCTCGTCGAGGAGCGCCTGGTCGGGGACCGTCCGCTTGCGAGGCATGCCGGAATCGATTATAACCGAATGATCGTTTATAAAAGGAGACCGGCATGAACGCGCTGAGCGGAAAGGTGGCGCTCGTGGCCGGCGGCACTCGGGGAGCAGGGCGCGGGATCGCGGTCGAGCTTGGCGCCGCCGGCGCCCACGTCTACGTCACCGGCCGATCGACCCGACAGCAGCAGTCGGAGTACCGACGGCCCGAGACCATCGAGGAGACCGCCGAGCTGGTGACCGCCGCCGGCGGGACCGCGACCCCGGTCGCGGTCGACCACCTCGAGCCGGCCCGGGTCGCGGGCCTCGTGGAGCAGATCGAGCGTGAGTCCGGTCGATTGGACCTCCTCGTCAACGACATCTGGGGCGGGGAGCTGCTCTTCGAGTGGGAAGCCAAGCTGTGGGAGCACCACCTCGAGAACGGCCTGCGACTGCTTCGCCTGGCGGTCGACACCCATCTGATCACCAGCCACTACGCGCTCCCCCTACTCATCCGGCGGAGGGGTGGCTTGGTGGTGGAGATGACCGACGGAACCGCCGAGTACAACGCCGTCAACTACCGCGAGTCCGCCTTCTACGACCTGGCCAAGTGGGCCGTCTTGCGCCTGGCGTGGAGCCAAGGGCACGAGCTCGCCGAGTTCGGCTGCACCGCGGTGGCGCTCACGCCCGGGTGGATGCGCTCGGAGATGATGCTCGAGCACTACGGCGTGACCGAGGCCAACTGGCGAGACGCGCTCGACCGGCCAGTCGAATCGCCGTACCCGGACCCCGGTCATTTCGGGATCTCGGAGACTCCGAGGTTCACCGGGCGTGCGGTCGCCGCGCTCGCCGCCGATCCCGACGTCGCCCGGTGGAACCAGTCGTCCCTCTCCTCGGGTCAGCTCGCGCGCGAGTACGGGTTCGCGGATCTCGACGGGAGCGTCCCGGACGCGTGGCGCTACCTCGTCGAGGTACACGACGCCGGCAAACCTCCCGACACCGCCCGCTACCGCTGATCGCTCGACGAGCGATCTTCGCCAGTTGCGTGTCGGCGCTGCGTAGCATCCGCGTCCGTGCCCGAAGCCCCGCGCCCGCAGGTCGAGCAGCTGCTTGCCCAGCTCCGCGAAGGCACCCACTCGCTCGAGACGCTGCCGCTCGACGGTGTGCCGCCGGCGCTGGGAGTGGTGCACTGGGAGTGAGCGCCGTGGGCCCCGTCACGATCACTGCGGCGCGCCGCGAGCTTCATGCCGGTCGTCTCTCGGCGGTCGAATTGGTCGAGGCGACCTTGACTGCGATCGACGCCCGCAACGCGAGCCTCAACGCCTATCTCCACGTGGACCACGAGGGAGCACTCCGTTCCGCCCGGCAGGCGGAGCGCGCGCTTCAAGAAGGCAGTGCCGGACCGCTGGCGGGGATACCGGTCTGTGTCAAGGACGTCATCGACGTCGCGGGCATGCCGACCACGGCCGGCGCCAGTGGTTGGGTCCGGACACCCCGCATGGACGCACCCGCGGTGGCGCGGCTGCGACAGGCGGGTGCTGTGATCCTGGGCAAGGGGAACACGAACGAGTTCGCCTTCGGCATCGACGGTCGGAACCCACACCACGGCGACTGCCGAAACCCTCACGACCCGAACCGAATCTCGGGTGGCTCGAGCGCCGGGCCCGCGTGCGCGACCGCCGCCGGGCTCGCGCTCGGCGGAATCGGGACCGACACGAGCGGATCGCTGCGCGTGCCGGCGTCGCTCTGCGGACTCGTGGCCGTACGCCCGACGTACGGGCTCGTGCCGGTCGACGGCGTCGTGCCGCTGGCGTGGTCGTACGACACGGTGGGTCCTCTCGCGCGTTCGGTGGAAGACGCCACGCTGTTGTTCGAGGTGATGGCAGGCACGAATGCATTGCCGCAGACGTCCGACGTCCCACGGACGGTGGAACGCGTAGGGCTGCTGACACAGTTCGTCGACGGCGCGTGTACGACCGAGATCGCTGCGGCCTGTCACGCAGCGGGAGATGCGCTTCGAGCGCGGGGCATCGAAGTCGTGCCCGTCGAAGTTCCTCGGCTCGAACACATCGTCGCCATGCATCAGGTGATCCAGTTCGCCGAGGCGGCAGCGGCCCACCGACCGTGGTTCGACGAACAGCGCCAGCGCTACGAGCCCGCCGTGCGCGACCGGCTCGAAGCCGGGGCCGCACTCACTGCGCGCGACTATCTCCTGGCCCAGCAGGCGCGGCGACTGGTGATCGACGAGACGGCTCAGGCGATGAAGGGCATCGACGCCCTGCTCGCGCCCGCGACCCCGGTGACGGCGCCACTGATCGAGGCCGACTCGGTCACGATCGACGGCAGTCAGATCCCGGTTCGGTCGGCCCTGCTGTCCTTCACCCTGCCGCTCAGCCAGCTCGGTTCGCCCGTCGTCGCCGTACCACTCGGCGAGCACGCCAACCTCCCCTTCGGACTCCAGATCGGAGGGCGGCCAGGTTCGGAAGCAGGGCTGTTGGCGCTCGCCGAAACCATCACTCGCGGCTGAGAGGGTTCGGCGCGTTCAGGCCCGGACGGCGAACAAGCGCCAGGTTCCCGGGACGCCTTTCAGTTCGTGCTCGCCCCGGTCGTCGAATTCGATGGCGGACCCGGCAACGAGGTCGACGACCGTGCGCGAAACGAGCACCTCACGCGGATTCGCCAGCGCCTGCACGCGAGCAGCGGTGTTCACGGCGATCCCACCGATGTCGTCGCCGCGGAGCTCGACTTCGCCGGTGTGGAGACCGACCCGGATCTCGAGTCCGAGCGTCCGAAGCGCCGCTGCTGTGTCGATGCCACACCGAATGGCCCGCGCCGGACTGTCGAAGGTGGCGACGAACCCGTCGCCCGTGGTGTTGATCTCCCGCCCCCGGAAGCGTTCGAGCTGACTCCGCACAACCGCGTTGTGAGCGTCGAGCAGTCTGTGCCACCGCTCGTCGCCCAATTCGCTCGCCCGCTCGGACGATCCCACGATGTCCGTGAACAGCACCGTGGCCAGCACGCGATCACTGACGACCGGCGGGCGGACGCCGGTCAGGAACTCCTCGATCTCGTCGACCAGGGCATCGGTGTCGCCGGCCAGGAACACGTGATCGTCGCCGTCGAGCTCGCGGTAGGTGGCGTCGGGAATGTGGTCAGCCAGATACTGCGCGTGCTGCACGCGCACGTGACGGTTCCCGCGGCGGTGCAGCACCAGTGTCGGGGCCTGAATCATGGGAAGCACGTGATGCACGTTCGTCCCGGTCAGCGTCCGCCACGTCGCGCTGGCGTACTCGGGAGTGCAGGCGAGACGCTGTGATCGCAGCCACCAACGCGACCACAGCTCGTCGTCGACCATGCTCGGGGCGAGGAACTCGAGCATCGGCATCGTCGCCCACGTTGACCGCATCGCCTCGACATATCGCTCCAGAAGCTCGCGAGGCATTCCCACGAGGTAGTCGTCGGCACGGACGTATCGAGCGTGGGTATTGACGAGGATCAGGGCGGAGACCCGCTCGGGGAAGGTGGCGGCATAGAGCAGGGCACCAGGTCCGCCATCCTCGAGCCCGAGCAGCGCTGCCTTCTCGGATCCCATTGCCGCCATGACCGCACCCAGGTCGTCGAGCCACACCTCTGGTCCGGAGAACATCTCGGGGGCGAGTGCCGAGCTGCTCCCCGTGCCGCGAGAGTCGAACCAGACGTTGCGCGCGAAACCGCCGAGCCGCTCGAGCGTGTGCGCGACCCGAGGCTCGTCCCACAGCAGGTCGATCGGCGCCCACAAAGGCCGTGAGGCAACGAGATCGACCGGGCCGTCTCCCCAGACCTGGTACGCGATCTGCGCATCGCCCATCCGTGCATAGCGTGTCTCGGGAATCGGGAACTCGTCGGCCGGCACCGCCGCAGTCTTGCTGAACGAGCGCGTGGAAGCGGGCGCTCGGCCTGGCCGCAGCCGGGCGCCCGCTCCGCGTGCGTCACGAGGGTGTCGTCATGGGGTCGTCACGAGGCCGCGCTGAACCGAGCTCGGTTGGCCGTGGCCGCCTTCCATGCCGCGACCGCCCGCTCGTCCTGGCCCTGCGCCGAGAGGATCCGAGATCGACGGAAGAGTCCGTACACGCTCGTGTCCCGCTGGCTGAGCCGCTCGTCGACGAGCGCGTGGGCCAAGTCGAGCTGCCCCGATCGGATCGCCGACTCCGTCAGCGTCCGCTGGAGCAGGTCGCGCTGGGCATGCGAGCCACCGAAGCGCTGGAACACCCGGCGGATCGGCAGCAGCCCGGCGACGACGTCGTCGTGACGCCCCTCCGTGTACGCCACCACCGCCCTCGACACCGGCACGCCGACCTCCGCGGCCACGGCCCGGTTCGTGCCCGGCTGCACCGGCGTGTCGGCCACGTAGCGCTCGAGCCGCTCGATCATTGCGCGGGCGTCGGCGACGCGCCCTGCCCCGCAGAGCGCGACCACTGCGTGGAAGTCGTTGAAGACGTACCAGGGTTCCTCGGAAACCTGCCGCTCCCACGCGGCGGCCAGCTTGGCGTAGCGGTCACCGGTGTCGACCTCGTCGAGGGTCAGCCGCCACAGGAGCGCGCTGGCGTCGAGCATCTCGAGCGAGACCCCGGCCGACGCGTCGTTGTGCACCTCGGCGTCGTAGATCGCCAGTGCCTCGTCGTACCTGCCCGCCTCGAGCAGATAGAGCGCGAGGTGCCACCAATTGTGCGCGGTGAACAGGTTGCCGCTCCCCCAGTCGGCCTCTCGCGACCGGAGGAAGCGAATGCCATCGTCCACCAAGCCCCGCATCTCGTAGGAGTGGACGACGGCGTGGATGCCCCAGACATCGTTGGGGTTCCGCTCCACCGCCTCGACACCCACTGCCTCGGCTCGCTCGTAGTGGCCGGACTCCTCCAGACCGAAGGCGTGCATACCCCGCACGAAGCCCGTGCGCGGGTGCCCGGGGTCGAAGCTCGGCAGAGAACGGCCGACGCGGTCGCGCAGGTTCTGCGAGTCCCCGACGAAGAAGTCGAGCAGGTGGCCCATCAGCAATGCGAGCGTGTCGGTGGGCCAGCGCACGAGCAGGTCGTCGAGCGTGCGCGCGGCCGCGTGCCAGCGTCCGTCGACCCAGGCGTTGATGGCGGCTGCGTGCGCAGCCTCGCGTTCGTTCTTCGGGAGCGCGTCGAGCGCGGCCGCCGCCTCGCGGGCGCCCGCGAGGTCGGGCACGTCCGTCGTCATGAGGCTGAGGTACGCGACGAAGGCCTGGCCGATCGGCAGCGACGCGTCGGTCGTCGCCAGCCCCTCGGCCGCCCCGACCACGTCGGGGTGGTACCGCAGGAGGAGGTCGAAGGCGGCGTCGAAGCGGGCGACCGCCTCGGCCGAGCCCGAGGTGTCGTTGCCGTTGGTGTCGAGGGTGGCGTTCGGGAGAGTGATCACGGACATGTTGGTTGCTCCTTTCGGTGCTGGTCGATCAGTTGCATGCGGTCAGGTGTCTGCCGGGCGCTCGAGCACCCACAGGGTCAGTCGGACGACGGGCAGGAAGCCGAGCGCTTCGGCCCCGGGGCGGCTGAGGTCGCTGAACACGCCGGCCACTGGGAGGTCTGGGACGGTGCGGAGCCGTGCGAGCGCGAGCTGCCGCCACAGGCCGCGGCGGCGCGCGGACGGCAGCGTGGTCCCGAAGGCCAGGGAACCGATGCCATGGGCGACGAACGACGCCGCCGCACTCACTGGGCGGCCTTCGAGCTCAGCTGTCCAGAAGCGGACGCGCGGGTCGTCGAGCAGCGCGGGTGAGGCCATGGCACCAGCGGCGGCGCCGGCGAGCTCGGGCAGCGGGTAGCCGTCGATCGCGACCCGCTCCCAGGCCGCGAGCTCGGGCTCGGTGCTGACCTCGCGCACGTCGTCGATCGCGCCGTCGAGCGACGGCAGGCCGGCCGGCGGCCGCACGAGCAGCGGAGGGTGGCCGGACAGCTTCCACCCGCGCTCGCGGAGATCGGGTGTGGGCCACGCGCTCCACAGCACCGCGTCGCCGGTCCCGCCGGCGAAGAAGGACTCCACCGCGTCGATGGTCTGGTCCCAATCGGTCGGCGGCTGGAACAGCGTGGCCTGGTTCCAGTAGCCGCTCGGGTGCAGCAGGTCGGACGCCGACATCGCGTGCGTCTCCAGGACGCTGCCGGCGGCCGCGCGAGCGAACGTCGCGCTGAGCTCGCTGCTGTGGAACAGGTACCGGCGAAGCATCGTGTCACCGACGGGCAGATCGGGCTCCCAGCCAGTCGTGAGGGTCTCGGTCTCTGGGGCGACGGTCATGAGCGGAGTGTGCGCGACGCGGGTTGCAGCAAGATCGCACCGCGCTCGCAGCGTCCGAGGACCTGGTTGCGGCCGTCCGCCCTACCGTTGCGGCGTGCGGTTCAAGGTCTTGGGCTCGGTCGAGTTGCTCGACGGCGACCAGGCCCTCCCGATAGGGAGCCCCAACCAGCGCCGGATTCTCGCCGTGCTCCTGGCCCACGTCGGCGAGGTGGTGCCCGTCGACACCCTGCTCGACGCGGTCTGGCGCAATGACCAGCCCGAGAGCGCGCTCGCCAGCCTGCGCACCTATGTGTCGCGCCTGCGCAGCATGCTGGGCGAACAGCTGGCCACGCGCGGGTCGGGGTACACGCTGGCGGTCGAACCCGCCTGCGTCGACGCGTACCGGTTCGAGACACTCGTCCGGGACGCAGCTGCGGTCGGACCCGGCCCTGCACTCGCCCTTCTCGACGAAGCACTCGCCCTGTGGCGCGGGCCTGCGTTCGGCGACCACGCCGACGTGGAGTGCATCGCGCCGCAGGCGCGGCGACTCGATGAGCTCCGTCGATCGGCGACGGAGGAGCGAGCGCACGCGCTGCTCGGCGCCGGCCGTGCCGACGAAGCCGTTGCCGCCGCCGAAGCATTGGTGACGGCGGAGCCGCTGCGGGAAGGCGCGTGGGCGGGCCTCATCGCCGCGCTGGCGGCGCAGGGCCGCTCCGCCGAAGCGCTGCGGGCCTTCCAGCGAGCCGCCGACGCGCTCGCCGATGCCGGCCTCGAGCCGTCACGGCTCCTCCGTGAAGCCGAGCGCGCCGTGCTCGCAGGGGACGCCCACCACGTCGCGCCGTCGCGCGTGCCGCCGGCAGAGCGATCGGCGCCGGCGGTGCCCGCATCGTCCTTCGTCGGGCGCGACGAGGATCGCGACGCGCTCGCCGACCTGCTCGGACAGGCGCGTGTCGTCACGCTGGTTGGGCCCGGTGGGGTGGGGAAGACGCGCCTCGCGCTCGAAGTCGCCCGGGTCGGCGCCGAGGAGCGTGCGCTCGGAGCGAAGGTCGCCGAGCTCGCGCCGGTTGCCGACGGGCCCGGCGCCGCCGACGCCATCGTGCACGCACTCGGGCTGGTCAGCGATGCGGTGTCCGCGCTGGACGCGCTCGATCGAGCCGGTGACCTCGACGTCCTGCTCGTGCTGGACAACGCCGAGCACGTCGTCGATGCCGCGGCCGAGCTCGTCGAGCGGATCCTCTCTGGCGGTGACCGGATCCGCTTGCTGGTCACGAGCCGCGAACGTCTCGGTGTCGACGGCGAGCATGTGCGACCCGTCGCGCCGCTGCCCACCGACCATGCCGGCTCGGCGGCGCGCCGACTGTTCGTGCAGCGGGCTGCGGCGCTCGCGCCCGATCTGCTCGTCGATGTCGACGACGAGCTCGTCGTTCGCATCGTCGATCGCCTCGACGGGCTGCCGCTGGCGATCGAAATGGCCGCGGCCCAGCTCGCGACCACGTCGCTCGTCGAGCTCGCCGATGGCCTCGACGCGCGCCTCGCCGAGCTCGGCTCCCCGCGCCGGCACGCGCCCGAGCGGCACCGGACGCTCGCCGCCGTACTCGAGTGGTCGGAAGCTCGCCTCGACGATCGCGAGCGGGCCACCCTCGCCGCCCTCTCGGTGTTCGCGGGACCCGTCGGCGCCGCCGACATCGTGGGCGTACTGGGTGAACCCGGTGTGATGGACGTGGTCCGTCTCCTCGCCGACCGCTCGCTCGTCGTCGTCGACCGCACGGCGCGGGTCGCTCGGTACTCGCTCCTGCAGACGGTGCGCGAGTTCGCGGGCTCCAGGGCGCGAGCGCGCGGCGTCGATCGCGACCTTGCCCGCCGTCATATCGACTGGTTCCTCGGCGTGGCGCAGAAGGCTGACCACCAGCTACGGCGGACCACCGAGGCGCAAGGTCTGGAGCGGATCGAGTCCGCGTTCGCCGAGCTTCGGGCCGCCCATCGGTGGGCGCGCGAGCACGACCTGGCCACCGCAGGCGCGCTCTCCGCGGCCCTGCATGTGTACGCGCAGGGCCACCTCGTCGACGAGCCGCTCCGGTGGGCCGACCTGATTGCCGACGAGCTGCCGGTGGACGATCCCCACCTCGCGGTCGTGCTGGCTTCCGTGGCGGTGCGTGCGATCAACCGGGGTGACCTGGACGCTGCGCGGACGCTCGGCGAGCGAGCCGTCGCCGTAGCCCGCACCGACGAAGGCGCGATGGCGGCGTACGAAATCCTCGCCGATGCGTGCGTGTACCTCGGTCGTCTCGCCGAGACCATCGCCGCAGACGAGGAGCTCGTCCGAAGAGCCGAGGTCGCAGGTGATCCGCTCCACTGGGCTGTGGGCCAGGCGAGCCTGGCCATGGCGCGACTTTACGGCGGTCGACCGGCCACGCTACCCGAGGAGCTGATGGACGACACCGGGCCGTCCGGTCGTGCATGGGTCGTGTACGCGCGCGGCGAGATCGAAGCCGGCCACGATCCGGAGGCTGCGCTGGCGAGCTACGTCGAGGTGCTGTCGATCGCGCGCACGGTCGACAGCAGGTTCGTCGAGGGGGTGGCGTTGGTGTCGTCGTGCGCGCTCCAGGCCCGCGTCGGCGACGTGTCTCGGGCCCTCGAGCAGTTCGCCGACGCGATCCAGCACTGGATCGAGCTCGCCGACTACACGCACCAACTCACGACGCTGCGGAATCTCGCGGTGCTCTTCCAGCGCGCCGGCGCTGCCGAGGCCGCGGCCGAGCTGCTCGGCGCGCTCGAACGCCACGACTCCACCTACGGGGAGGAGGCTGAGCGGCTCACCGCGGTCCGCGGATGGGCGTTCGAGCAGCTCGGCGAGGTCGAGTTCAAGGTCCACGCCGACGCCGGGCGTGAGCGTGACGTGCCCGCGACCGCAACCTGGGCGCTGGTCGTGATCACCGGGCTGGAGAGCATTTGATCCCACACCGCCGCCGTGGCGCCGAGCGACTTCGAGTAAGGGAGCGGTAGCAGGACTCTGCGATCCCGAGAACGTCGCCTCGATCATTTCCAGCGCCCCGTCGCCGAGAGTCGAGTGAGTGGTGGATCCGCCTGATATGTTCCCGCTGCTGTGACCAGCGACACCGTCGCAGCGTGATCGCGGTCATGTACTGCGCCCGGCTCCCGCCGCATGCTGCACCGGACAGTCGCGCCGAGATCTCCGAGCTCTCGCCGCGTCCGTACGAACGGCGATTGCAGATCCCTCCCGTGAGGGCACACCTTGCGGGCGACGAGTAAGGAGTAGGGCATGACCGCAACCCAGATCCCCGTCGACAACGGTGTCAATGTCGAGGCACTGCTCAGCGCTCGTGAAGCGCTGACGGAGACGCCCGAGGCCGCGCAGTTCCAGTGGCGGGCGAGCTGTGAATGGAAGAACGGCACGCACAGCCATTCCGTCGTGCAGGGCTTCTTCGGCCTGGGAGAAGAGCAGAGCCACCGAACCGAGTTCAGCTTCGACGCCGATCACCCTGAGCTCTTCGCGTCGGAGGACAACGGCGCGACGCCGGTCGAGTACGTGCTCGTCGGCCTGGCCAGCTGCCTGACCGCGGGCGTGGCTTCGGTCGCACAGAACCGCAACATCCAGCTCCACCGCGTCACGGCGACGCTCGAGGGTGAGATGGACCTGCAGGGCGTCCTCGGCATCGACCGCGACGTCCGCAACGGCTTCAGCGGGATCAAGGTGAGCTATGACATCGAGGCCGACGCGACACCCGACGAGATCAGGGCGATCGTCGCGCAGTCACAGAAGCGCTCGGCCGTGTACGACATCGTCACCAACCCGACGAACGTGAGCGTCGAGGTCAACTGACCTCGTCCCTCACGCGAGCAGGGCAGGTTCCCAGTGCACACCACCACGGTCGTCATCGGCGCCGGCCAGAGCGGGCTGGCCATGAGCCGGTGCCTCGCCGATCGTTCGATCGACCACGTGGTCCTCGAGCGGTCCGAGGTTGCCAACTCGTGGCGGACGGAGCGATGGGACTCGCTCCGGCTGCTCACCCCGAACTGGCAGTGCCGGCTCCCTGGCCGGGCCTACGAAGGCGATGACCCCGACGGCTTCATGACCATGCCCGAGGTCGTCGACTTCATCACGGGCTACGCGCGTGAGATTGCCGCTCCCGTGCAAACCGGCACGACGGTGTCATCGGTGCGGCGCACGGCCAGCGGGTACCGCGTCGCCACCGACCAGGGCGACTGGGAGTCCAGGACCGTGGTGCTTGCGACCGGGGCGTTCAACGTGCCGCATGTCCCCGCGTTCGCGGATGCCGTGCCGTCGGCAGTGACGACGCTCACGCCCATGGAGTATCGCAACCCGGACCAGCTTGCCGAGGGCGGAGTACTCGTGGTCGGGGCATCGGCGACCGGTGTGCAGATCGCCCACGAGATCCAGCGGTCGGGCCGCCCGGTCACGCTCGCCGTCGGCGAGCACGTGCGCGGGCCTCGCACGTACCGGGGAATGGACATCCATTGGTGGATGGAGGCCGCCGGCGTGCTCGACGAGCGCTACGACGAGGTGGACGACATCGTGCGAGCGCGCCGGGTGCCGTCGATGCAGCTCGCCGGCTCTTCCGAGCGGGCGAATTTCGACCTCAACGCGCTCGTCGGCATCGGCGTGACGATCATGGGTCGTCTCGCGGGCATCAACGACGGTCGTGCACAGTTCTCCGGGTCTCTGCGGAACATGTGCACACTCGCCGACCTCAAGCTCGGGAGGCTGCTCGACACGATCGACGCGTGGGCAGCGGCCAACGGTTTGGACGGTGAGGTGCCGCCTCCGTACCGGTTCGACCCGACCGTCGTTCCCGAGTCGCCGCCACTGGAGCTGGATCTTGCCCGCGACGAGGTTCGAACCATCATCTG
>JAPSGP010000082.1 GCA_031177445.1 Acidimicrobiia bacterium | reverse complement strand
GCGAGGAGTGGAGCGGGGCACCATTCGCTCGTTCGACCCCCAGGCCGGCACGGGCGAGATCGAGGACCAGCACGGCGGCGTGTTCGCGTTCCATTGCACGGCGATCGCCGACGGGTCGCGCACGATCCCGGTCGGCGTGGCGGTCGACTTCGAGCCGGCGCCTGGCCACTTCGGCGAATGGGAGGCCGCTCAGATCACACGCCTCTGAGCGACCGCAGTCGATCGCTTCTCAGGGCCCGGCGCCGGCGAGCTTGCTGATCTCGACGAAGGCGAGCCGGAGCTGGGCGAGCGCGTCGCGCAGCGGCTGCTCGTTCTGCCCCAAGCGCTCGGCGAGTCCCTCCACGATCGCGCCGATGGCGTCGATGGCGAGCTGCGCCTGCTCGAGATCGGGCTCGTGGTCCTCGTCGGCGGTGAGGTGGAGCACCGCCAGCTCCCACAGCCCGATCACGTGGTTGGCGATGACGTCGGCGACCGGAGTGTTCGCGAGCTGGACCCGCAGCTCTCGCAGCTGCTCCCGGGCGGCGGCTTCCTCCTCCGGCGATGCTCCGCCCGCCGATGGTCCGCCGGGCGCGCCCGGGGATCGGGGGCCGGGTGCGTCCGGGCCGTCCGCCTCGCCCTGGGGCCGGTACTCGCCTTGCGGTGTCCAGAGTCCGCTCACGCTGGTATCCTGCCGCCTTCACAACCAAAGAGGGAAGTGGGAGCCCCCGAGAAGGGTGATCCCCACCCGGCCGGGGAATGATCCCGAGCCCGGGTTCGTTGTCCCGGTGATCGCGCACCGATACTGGTGGGCCGTCCTCCAACTGGATGGGCGGTCTCATCGAGTGGACCGTGCGGGAGCGCCGCCCGATGGCGGACTTCCGGAGTCCGCCATTTTCGCGTTCTCCACCCGATCGAACATCCGACTCCAATCAACGAGGTGATCACATAGCAGCAGACGACGCCAGGATCAACGACCGCATTCGAGCTCGCGAGGTCCTGCTCATCGGGCCCGGCGGCGAGCAGTTGGGCGTGAAGCCCCTGCCCGAAGCGCTGGCCATTGCACGCGACGAGGATCTGGACCTGGTGGAGGTCGCACCGAACGCGAACCCCCCGGTCTGCCGGATCATGAACTTCGGGCGCTACAAGTACGAGCAGGAGCAGCGCCGGAAGGAATCACGACGCAAGGCTACGAACGTCGTGATCAAAGAGATGAAGTTCCGGCCGAAGATCGACGAGCACGACTACACGACGAAGATGAAGCACGTCGAACGGTTCCTCGCCGAGGGCTCGAAGGTGAAGTTGACGATCATGTTCCGGGGCCGCGAGGTGTTCCACCCGGAGCTCGGTCTGCGGATCCTCGAGCGCGTCGCCGATCAGGTGAGCGACATCGCGGTGGTCGAGTCGGCACCGCGACAGGACGGCCGCAACATGACGATGGTGCTCCATCCCCTCAAGAAGGCAGGAACCCGTACGAAGGCGGCCGCGGTTGCGCCGGCCGCGGCGAGCGTGAGCGAGCCGACATAGGGAGGCAGCGGCGGCTTTGCCGACCGCTCGCCGACGGAAAATCCGGCAACGGGAGCGAACCCACAGGAGCGCAGGGATGCCGAAGATCAAGACTCACCGCGGAGCGGCGAAGCGCTTCCAGGTCACCGGCTCGGGCAAGATCCGCCGGCGGAAGGCCTTTCGCTCGCACCTGCTGGAGAAGAAGTCCAGTCGCCGGACTCGTCGTCTCGGTCGCGATGCCGAGGTGACCGGCGGCGACCGCAAGCACGTCGAGCGTCTGCTGGGGCGCTCGTAACGAACCCTCGCGACCAGGCGAACGGTCGCGACGCAGGAGGCAGCAGCAATGGCCAGGGTCAAGCGCTCGGTCTCGGGCAAGAAGCATCGGCGCGCCATCCTCGAGCAGGCGTCGGGTTATTCGGGGGCGAAGAGTCGCGGGTTTCGCAAGGCCAACGAGCAGGTCATGCGCTCGCTCCGTTACGCATACCGCGACCGGCGAGCGCGCAAGGGCGAGTTCCGGCGGCTCTGGATCGTTCGCATCAACGCCGCGTGCCGCCAGAACGACATCTCGTACTCGCGTTTCGTCGCGGGACTGAAGGCCGCCGAGATCGATGTCGATCGCAAGGTCCTCGCCGATCTCGCCGTCCGCGACGAGGCCACGTTCTCGGCGCTCGTCGCCGCCGCGCGCGAGGCGCTCGAAGCAGCCTGAGGCCGCGGTGTCGGCTCCGCTCGGCCCGCGCCATCAGCGGGTGCGGCGGCTCCGGTCGCTGATCCGCGATCCCCGCGCCCGCCGGGCGGAAGGGTCCTTCGTGATCGAGGGGCCGCGACTGCTCGGCGTCGCCCTCGACCGCGGCACGGACCTGGAGTCGTTCTATCTCGCTCCGGGTGCCGAGCGCGGGTTCGGGCCGTTGGTCGAGCGGCTGCAGGCTGCCGGTGTTCCCGCCGAGACGCTGAAGGAAGGAGTGCTCGAGCGCATCGGCGACACGGTCACGCCGCAACCGATCCTGGCCGTTGCTCGGATTCCGGACGCATCGATCGCCGGCCTCGCCGGTCCGTTGCCCGTCGTGGTTGCGGTCGAGGTCCGTGACCCCGGCAATGCCGGAACCATCGTGCGCAGCGCTCAAGCCTCCGGGGCGGCGGGAGTAGTGTTCTGCGGCAATTCGGTGGACCCGTTCGCCCCGAAGGTGGTGCGATCCACAGCGGGAGCGATCCTTGGAGTCCCGATCGTGGAGGCTGACGACCCGGTGAACGTGCTCGACGCGCTCGGCGCCCAGGGTCGACGCCGCCTCGGCGCGGTGCCGGCGGGCGGAGCTTCGGTCGACGACGTCGACCTCGCGGGACCGGTTGCGCTGGTCGTCGGCAACGAGACTCGCGGGCTGCCGCCCGAGCTCGGCCTGCACCTCGACGGTGGAGTGTCGATCCCGACCGAACCGGACGCCGAGTCGCTGAACGTCGCCATGGCGGCAACGGTCTTGCTGTTCGAGGCGGCTCGGCAGCGTCGCGCTCGGCCATGAACCTCGCCGACGCGCAACAGCAGCTCGACCGAGCGATGAAGGAAGCGTCCGGCGCGGTGGAGGCGGTGACGTCGCCGGCGGAGCTCGACGACGTCGAGCGCCGTTACCTCGGGCGACGGTCGCCTGCCGGGGAGGTCCGCGAGGCGATCAAGGATCTCGAACCCGCCGACCGGCCGGTGGCCGGCAGGGCAGTGTCCGCGTACAACGACGCCATTGGCGCGCTCATCGAAGAACGCCGCGCCGCGCTGACCGCCGCGGCACGGGCCGCGAGCACCGAGACCGAGCGCCTCGATCTCACCGTCGGTGGCCACGGGCGCGACCGTGGCCATCTCCACCTCGTCACGCAGGTGCAGCGCGAGCTCGAGGACATCTTCGTGGGCCTCGGCTACCGCGTGGCCGAAGGGCCGGAGGTCGAGGACGACTGGCACAACTTCGAGGCCCTCAACATCCCGCCTGCACACCCGGCGCGTTCCATGCAGGACACGCTCTACGTGCGCCTCGGCGGGGACGAGCAGGTGATGCTGCGCACCCATACGTCACCGGTGCAGATCCGCACCATGGAGGCGCACGATCCGCCGATCTACGTCGTCGCTCCCGGTCGCACGTACCGCAACGAGACGCCGGGGCCGCGGAACTCGCCGGTGTTCCACCAGATGGAGTGCCTCGCTGTCGACCACGGCCTCACGCTCGCCGATCTCTTCGGCACCATCGAGGCCTTCGTGCGACAGCTGTTCGACGACGAATCGATCCGGACGCGGTTCCGCTCCGACTTCTTCCCCTACACGGAGCCATCGGCCGAGCTGGCAGTGAGCTGCATCTTCTGCCACGGCGAAGGCTGCCGCGTCTGCTCGCACACGGGTTGGATCGAGCTCGGTGGCTGCGGGATGGTCGACCCGAACGTCTTCCGAGCCGTCGGCTACGACCCCGAGGAGTGGCAGGGCTTCGCGTTCGGCTTCGGCCTCGAGCGCATCGCCATGATCCGCTACGGCATCGACGAGATCCGTACGTTCTTCGACAACGACTTCCGATTCCTGAGCCAGTACTGAGATGCGCGCACCGCTGTCCTGGATCCGTGACTTCACGCCCGTCGAAGCCTCGGTCGACGAGCTCGTCGCGGCGCTGAACCAGCTCGGCTTGGAGGTGGAGGGCGTCGAGGAGCCCGGTCGCGAAGTGCGCGACGTCGTGGCCGCACGTGTGCTCGACATCGTCGATCACCCCAACGCCGACCAGCTCACGCTGGTCGACGTGGACTACGGGAGCGGGCAGACCCGTGTCGTCTGTGGGGCGCGCAACGTCGTTCCCGGCGACGTCGTCCCGTTCGCCCCGGTGGGCGCGCAGCTCCCGCCGCCGTTCGGCGTGCTCGCGGCACGCAAGATCCGCGGTGAGACCTCCAACGGCATGCTGCTCGCGCCCGATGAGCTCGGGCTCGGTCGCGACCATTCGGGGATCGTCCAGCTCGATCGCTCGGCACGTCTCGGCTCCGATGTGCGCGAGCTGCTCGGGCTCGACGACGTGATCTTCGACGTGTCGCTCACGCCGAATCGCCCCGATGCGATGTGTGTCGTCGGAGTGGCCCGGGAGCTTGCCGCCCACTTCGGGCTGCCGTTCGAGGTGCCGGCTCCGCACGCGCCGGCCGACGGGGGCGTCGAGTCCGACATCACCGTCCGGATCGACGCGCCCGACCGATGCCCGCGCTACCTGGGCCGGGTCGCCCGGGTGACGATGGGAGAGTCGCCGGCGTGGCTCGCCCAGCGGCTGGTGAAGGCGGGTATGCGGCCGATCAGCAATGTCGTCGACGTCACCAACTACGTCCTGCTCGAGCGCAACCAGCCGCTGCACGCGTTCGATCTGGAGCGACTCGGTGGGCGCGGCATCGTCGTGCGTCTCGCCAGTGCCGGCGAGCGGATGACGACGCTCGACGGGGTCGAGCGCGAGCTGGTGGCCGAGGACCTGCTCATCTGCGATGCCGACCTCGCGCCACAGGCGATCGCCGGGATCATGGGCGGCGGCACGTCGGAGGTGTCCGGCACGACCACCGAGATCCTCCTCGAGTCGGCGTACTTCGAGCCGATGGGGATCGCGCGCAGCTCGAAGCGACTCAAGCTGCGCTCGGAATCGAGTGCCCGCTTCGAACGCGGCATCGACCCGAACGGTGTCGCCACCAGCGCGGAGCGGGCGATGGAGCTGCTGGCGGAGGTGGCCGGCGCGAAGGTCGCGACCGACGCGGTCGATGAGTACCCGCGTCCGATCGAGCCGGTCCGCATCAGCCTGCGCACGAGCAAGGTCAACGCGATCCTCGGCACCGAGCTCTCGGACGTCGAGGTGGTCGACGCGCTCCGGCCACTGGGCATCGAGGTGGGGGGCTCGGGTGACGCGATCACGGCGACCGCGCCGACGTATCGCCCCGACCTCGAACGCGAGATCGATCTGGTCGAGGAGGTCGCACGCCGGGTCGGGTTTGCGTCGATCGGTGGAACCGTCCCGCGACCTCGCGATCAGGTAGGAGGCCTCGATCGCGCGCAGCGCGATCGGCGGCTCGTCGCCGACGCGCTCGTCGGAGCCGGGCTGTCGGAGGCGGTCACGCTCCCGCTCGTCGCGCCCGGCGATCTCGAGCGCGCCGGTGCGCCGATGGACCGGATCGTCGAAGCCGCCAACCCGCTCCGGGCCGAGGAGTCGGTCCTGCGCACCCGCATCCTGCCGGGTCTCCTTCGGTCGGTCGCCCACAACCGGCTGCACGGCTTGTTCGACATCGGCTTGTTCGAGGTGGGGCGGGTGTTCCTGGCGCCGGACGCCGTGGACCAGGTGCTCCCGGACGAGCGCGTGCACGTGGCGCTGGCACTGAGCGGCATCCGGCGGCGCCGGCCGATCGAGGATGACCGGGCGGTCGACGCCTATGACGCCGTCGACGCGCTGCACCAGCTCTTCGACGCGCTCGAGCTCGCCGACGTGCGATTCGAGGGCGCGGTCCGGGCAGGCTTCCATGCCGGGCGGGCCGCGGCGGTCATGGTCGACGGCCACGACGTCGGTGCCGTTGGCGAAGTCGACCAACGGGTGCTCGATGCCTTGGAGCTGGTGCGGCCGGTGGTGGCCGCGGAGCTCGATCTCGATCGGGTGCTCGCCGCCCGCCGGCGGGACCGCAGCTTCCGCGCGCCGTCGCCGTTCCCGCCGTATAGCATCGACCTCGCCTTCGTCGTCGACGAGGACCGCGAGGCGGACGCGGTGGCGCGGACGCTGCGCGGCGCCGCCGGCGAGGTGCTCGAGGACCTCCGCCTCTTCGATGTCTTCCGGTCAGTCGCGCTGGGTGAGCGTCGCAAGAGCCTGGCGTTCGCGCTGCGGTTCCGGGCGCCGGAGCGCACGCTCACCGACGAGGAGGTCGGCGCCATCCGTCAACGTTGCATCGACGCGGTGCGGCGCGAGCACGGCGGCGAACTGCGCGGCTGATGGCGTTCGTCCACCAGGTGCGTCCCCGCTACGCCGAGGTCGACGCCCAAGGCGTGGTGTTCAACGCCCACTGGCTCACGTACTTCGACGAGGCGTGCACCCGGTGGTTCGAGCATCTCGGGTTCGCGCCCAAAGAGGCGTTCTTCCGCGACTTCGACATCATGCTGGTCAAGGCGGTGCTCGAATGGCAGGGCCCGGCGGGCTTCGACGACGCCGTCGACATCGCGGTGACCTGCCCTCGCATCGGCACGAAGTCGTTCGACGTTCGCTTTGCCGCGTCGATCGACGGGCGGGACGCGTGCGTGGGCACAATCACCTATGTGAGCGTGGAGCCGGGAACGCACGACACGACCCCGATCCCGCCGATCCTGCGCGAGCAGTTGGAGGCACCGGAACCCGGGCGGTCGTAGCCTGGCGCTCGTGTTCGAGCGCTTCACCGACAGGGCCCGGCGAGTGGTCGTACTCGCTCAGGAAGAAGCGCGGCTGCTGAACCACAACTACATCGGAACCGAGCACATCCTGCTGGGCATCGTCCACGAAGGGGAGGGCGTCGGCGCGAAGGCGCTCGAGACGCTGAAGATCTCGCTGGAGTCGGTCCGGCGCGAAGTGGAGAAGATCATCGGCCTGGGGAGCGCGACGGCGGTGCCCGCTCACATTCCGTTCACACCGCAGGCGAAGACGCTGCTCGAGATGAGCCTGCGCGAGGCGCTCGAGCTCGGGCACAACTACATCGGCACCGAGCACATCCTCCTGGGAATGATCCGTGAAAGCGAGGGTGTCGCTGCCCAAGTGCTGGTGAAGCTGGGCGCCGATCTCGATCGTGTTCGGGCGACAGTGGTGCAGCTGCTGAAGGCTGCGCCGGTCATCGAACAGTCACCGCCCCGTACCTGGATCGCGCGGACCTTCACTGCGGGCGGGCCTAGCGCCGGGCCGATCGCGTCCTGTGCGATCTGCGGAAGGGAGCGTTGGGAGATCCAGCGCCATGTCCGGGCAGTGCGGGAGCTGATCTGTGCCGAGTGCATCGAGCGCGCTCATGTCGCGCTGCAGACAACGACCGACCCCGAGCTGATGGTTCCGCCGCTGGTGGAAGGAGAGGTCCCGAGCGACAGCGATGTCGATGACATCGTGCACGCCTATCGAACGGTCTTTTGCGGTGGCCTCGGGCGCTCCGAGCTCGAGGGCGCACTCGAGGACGGCCCCGCGATCGCTCATCTCGCGGAAGAGGCGGCACGACGCAATCCTCAGAGCCAGACTGCCCCTGCGACCTTTATCGTCCGACGCGTTCGCTTCCGGGCCGTCGACGACGCCGACGTCTTCTACTCGATCTTCGGCGCCCCATTTGCGGGCCAGGCAATCCATGTCGACAGCCGGTGGAAGGTGACCCGAGAGACGTGGTGCCACATGCTCGCCCTGGGCGGCGTCCAGTGCCCGCCGCGCGCGGCCGAGTAGTCGGTAGCGATTCGTTACGTCAGCGTTCTATCCCGCTACCGATCAGACCGGTTGGCCGTCCTTGAGGACGAGGAACTGGCGGTTCGGATCGTCCTGCGGCTCGGGGTTGCCCGGACCGTCAGCGGGATCGCCGCGCAGCGCCACCGCACCGTCGGGCTGCGCCCGCAGGAACTCCAGCACCTTGCGGCCGTGTGGCGCGATGGCCGAGGTGAGCGCGTCGACCTGATCCTCGGCGAGCACGTCCTCGAGGACGAAGTAGCCGACTTCGTCGTACGCGCACGCCTGGTCGGCCGTGACCCGCCGAAACGGGCCGGCGTGCGCAGGCCACGCGAACCCCGGAGCTCCAGGGGTGCCGATCGACGTTCATTCCGGCCGCGCGACCACGGAGGCGCGACCCACCACGGCCGTCCGCTCGCCGTTCCGCACCTCGATCTCGGCCGACGACCCGTCGATGATGACCTCCGCGTCGACGGTGTCGCCGTCCCGGGCCATGCCGACGAACCTCAGCTCGAGCTCACCGCGGGCGAGGAACTCGTCGCCCCACTCGTCGAGCAACGCGCCGTACGCCGGTCCCGCGACCTGCATGCCCTGGGCGACGAGGCCCTGCATCCCGAGGCGCCGTGCCTCCTCGGGGTCGGAGTGGAAGTTGCCCCGGCGCGAGTAGCCGCGCAGGAGCTCGGCGGTGAGCGGGAGCGAGCGACGGTGCGCGGTCATGGCTCGCAGAAGGTCGCGACCGACGTCCACAGCGGTACGCCGTCGGGGAGGTCGACGTCCGCGGTGACCACCGCATACTGCCGGCCCCGTTTCTCGAACCGCTCGGCCACGGCGCCGGTGACAGTGAGCTCGCTGCCGGCCTCGCCCCGGCGATGGCACACGAGGCGTTGTGCCGAGTGGAGTACGCCGCGCTCGGCCACCGTCTGGAACAGCAGGATGGTCAGGTTGGCGGCAATCGGCGGGTAGAGCGCGCCGGCGCGCAGCGCCGGGTGGTCGACCCCGGCGGACCGCCAGTAGCGCTCGTTGGCCGCCGGCGACACGGTGATGCGCACCGGCCCGAGCGTGGTCCCCACAACGACGTCTGCCAACCGGCTGGCGGGCTTATTCACTGCTCTGTATAGTATGCAGCATGGCGTATCGAGCTGGCATCGCCGGCGGCTCAGGCTACACAGGCGCCGAGTTGCTGCGGCTGCTTGCCGACCATCCGGAGATCGAGGTGGTCCAGGTCACCGCGGACTCGAACGCCGGCGCCGCCGTGGGCGCGCTGTACCCGTCGCTGGTGGCCGCGTACCCGGGCCTGGAGTACGGCCGTTTCGAGCCCGCCGCCGTGGCCGGGCTCGACCTCGTCTTCGTCGCGTTGCCGCACGGCGAGTCCCAGCGCGTCGTCCCCGACCTTGTCGGGACCGTGGGCCACGTGATCGACCTCGGTGCCGACTTTCGCCTCCCCGCCGACGTGTACGAACGGTGGTACGGCGAGGCACACCAAGCGCCCACGCTGCTCGACCAGTTCGCCTTCGGCTTGCCCGAGCTGTTCCGCGCCGAGGTCATCGCTGCATCGCATGCGGCCGCGCCGGGCTGCTATCCGACCGCGGCGGCGTTGGCGCTGGCCCCGTTGCTGGCGACGGGCCTGGTCGAGCGGGACGGACTGGTGGTCGACGCGATGTCCGGGGTCTCCGGGCGC